>JAJDTF010000036.1 GCA_022827265.1 Acidimicrobiia bacterium
GCCCCGGCGTCGCCGCACGCATCGGCACCCGACTCCTCGCCCTCACAGCAGCCATCTGGCACAACGAGACCTACCGGCACACCCACCCCAGCCGCTCACTCACCCCCTACGACCACTAACCCTTGGAACTAACCATCTAGCTCTTCCTGCCCGCCGACCGCTGTCTCGGCGTTCGGCCGAGCGGCGATACTCGGCTCGGGCGGGCCGCTCGCGCGAGGCTGCGCGGTGCCGGTTCGGCGTCGGTGTCCGCTGGCAGGGCACGCGTTTCTGATGCGCGGTATACGTTCATATAGTACCTGACCCGGACAGGCCCCGCAACCCGGCCGCGCATCTGCCGGGCGCTGAGCGGGCGCGGACGGGGCCGAGAGCCCCAGACTCCCATGACTGCTGGGCTTCCGCCTCTCGTGCCCCTCTGGGCGCGTCCATTCGCCGACGGGCCCCAGATGTCCGTTGCTGTCCGATTCGGGCGTGCACAAAACGAACGATTCGTGACCGCGCCGGCTGCACGGACGGCATCAGTTGCATGGGTTCCCCGTTGCAGCCGGCGCGGACACGGATCGCCCACATCCGCCCAGCACGCCCGGAGGCACCCACCCATGACCAAACGCACCCTCGCAGCGCTGTGCGCGCTGCTCGTCGCAGCGTCCACGCTCACCGTCATAGCCGCGGCGCCCGCCGGCGCTCACGGCGTCACCGTGCGCCGCTGCGCGTATGACCCGTTCGCGGGAAATCAGTGCTGGAACGAGACGAGCTACAACCACCCTCACACGCCGGTCCAGCGAAACCTGACATGCGGCGAGGGGATGCTCGGCACCTACCCGAACTGCTACCCCGCCCCGTCCACCAACGAGAACCACGACCCCAACAACGCCGACAAAGACGACGACGGCGGCGATGGGGGCGAAGGCACCAGCACCGACAACGACGACTCGGGCGGCAAGAGCGGCCAGAAAGGGACGCGCTCGAACCGCCAGACCGGCGGCTCGGACGACGACGGGAGCAGCGGCGATGACGACACGGGCAGCGACTCGGACGGCAGCGGTGATGACGACACGGGCAGCGACGGCAACAAGCCCGACCCCAACAACACCGACGACAGCAGCAGCGACGACTCCGGCTCCGACGATGTGTGCCCTGACGGGCAGACCGGCACCCCGCCGAACTGCACCGAGCCGAACAAGAACGGCAAGGGCGGCGGTTCGGGCGGCTCGGGCCAGCGGCCCACGCAGAGCGCTGTGAGAGCCGCTCTGACGACGGGGTGGTCTTGGCTGAGCGGCGCTGTGAAATGGATAGTCGACAACAACGCCGAGGTATCCGAGGCCGAGGCGAAGGCTTGGGAGGCGCAATCGGAAGCCACCAAGAACGCCGCTGCGTCCGCAGCGAAGGGAGTGGCCACCGGGCTGGAAGCGTTCGTGAAGTCCCTCAGCGAGTCCGAGCGGCAGCGCATCAACGCCGACCTCTCGGCGGTCCGTTCCATGTTGCAGGGCTGGCAGAAGCTCAACCCTGCCGCCCGAGCCTCCATCGGCGGCGTTGTGTGCGGCGCTGCGGCCGTCCCCGTCGTTGTCGGAAGCGGCGGTACTGCTGTCGCCGGCGGGGCGACGTTCGGCGGCGCGTGCGCCTACGCGGGATACAAAAGCGAGTCGCTGCCGCTGCCGCAGCTCATCCCGGAGGGGTGGACCCCCCCGAGCGATGACAGCGGCTCCGGCTCGGGCGGCGGCGATGGCGGCGGTTCGGGCGGCTCCAGCCAGCAGCCGACGCCGGATCCGGACGATCCCGACGGCGACTACAACGGCAACGGCGAGACCACGGCCGATGAAGCGCACAAGGCAGCCCTCAGATACGAGGCCGGGGAACTCACCGACGCGGAGTACTACCGGATCGTCTACAAGTTCTGGTGCGACAGTGGCGACAGCTACTACTGCGGCAAGAAACCACCACAATGAACACCCCGAACTACCCCGAGGCCATGACCGCGCTGCGCCGCTCAAAACGGAAATGTGCCCTGGCGTTTTGTTGGGTTTTCGGCTTCGCTGTCGCCGGATATTGGGCGGCGGGCCGCTTCGACAGCGCAGGTATCCCGCCAGAAGTGCTGTTGCTGCCGGGCGCCGTGTGGATTGCTTGGCGGCTGCTGGCCCGCTGGCAGCGGCGGCGCGTTCCGAACGTCGAGCCGGCCACGCTCGGCAGAGCGCGGCCCGAGCCGTCAGCCGACCCGCGTCGTGTGGTGTACAGGCTTCGTGAGGCGGGCGCGTCGCGTGGCTGAGGCGGTACAGCGGCGACACCTACTACTGCGGCAAGTGAGGCGGGAAACGACGATGAGCACCCGAACTGCACTGGTGCCATGAGCGCTGATGCGGAAGCGCTGGCCCCGCTACGGATAGAACGCGAGAATCGCTGGGGCGCTTGGGCTTGGGTGCCGTATGCACTGACGGGCATCGTCTTGGGGCGTTTGATCGGGGCACGATTGTCGCCGTGGCAATTCGCAGCGTTCTTCTGTGCTCTCCTCATCGTTAGCAGTGCCTATGGATGGGCCAAACGCAAGCACCGCAACCGCGCGGCGGCTGTTGGGGTTTCGTCGGGCTGACCGCGGGGCGCTGCGAACTGTCGAGCGCACATGCGGCGCTGCCTTTGTCATAGCTAGCGCCATCGCCGTGGCGACCAGCGAAAGCGGCGGCGGTTCGGGCGGCTCTGGCCAGCAGCCGCAGCTTGGTCCGAGCGATCCCGACGGCGACGAGGTCTGGGCGGCCTTGCTGAAGAAGAGCTTGTCTGACGAGCAGCAAGACACGCTCGAAGAAGCCGCCGAGGGCGCTGGAAACAAGTTGGTACAGGCCGCGCAATCAGCTTCCCTGCACACTCAGCAAGGGTAAATGCTGCGCCTATTGGCTGATACCCCCGCGGTAGCGAAAATCCCCATCGCCGCCGCGCTTTGCCTTGCCGTCAGCGGCGTCGCTGCGGCTGTGTGCGGTGTGCTCGACGATTACGAAGACCATTTCAAGGTGACGAAGAGGTTTGTCGATTACCTCGACAATCACCCCGCCAGCAATGGCGGCTCCGGCTCGGGCGGCGGTACCCAGCAGCCGGCGCCGGACCCGGACGACCCCGCGTCGTGTGGTGTACGGGTTTCGTGAGGCGGGTGCGTCGTGTGGCTGAGGCGGTTTCGTCGGACTGACGTTCCGCTTGCACTCCGGGGCTGTTGCTGGTGGAGTGGTGAGTGCCCGTCGTGGGGACTGTCGGCGAGCGTTCGGTGTCGGGCGACTCAGACGGTTGGTCGCAAATGTCGTCTCTCAGGCATCGGGCGCCGATGTGGTGCCGCCGCTGCGATGGGCGGCGGCTGCTTGCTCGGCGGCGCGGTCGAGGTGCAGTGAGTGCAGAGCGAGGCCGACGACTCGGGCGACGACGACAGCGAAACGGACGATGAGGGCGACGACGGTACCGACGATGACAGCGACGAACCCGACACGACAGAGCAGCCGAAGATCACACGGGCCGATCTCGACAAGGCGATTGCCGACTACCGGGCCGGTCTCATCACCGCCGAGGAGATGAGAAAGATCGCCAACGGCTGGTCCTGCCAGCAATACGGCGGCCACTACTGCCGGTACGCGCAATGAACACCACGAACTACACTGACACCATGAACGCGACACAGATCGACGTTCCGGTCCCTGAGCCGCGGCGGGGCTGGCTGCCATTAGTTTGTGCGGCATTCATGGGCGGCGTTGCCGCGATGGCAGCCGGATATGTGCGCGACGCAGGCGTCCCGCCGCTGGTTGTCTTGTTCGCGCTGCTGGCCGTGCCCATCGCGTCGTATTGGCGTTGCGTGAGGCAGCAACGGCGCAAGGCTGAGGCGGCTGCTGGGGTTTCGTCGGGCTGAGTGTCTGACGGGCTGCCAGAGCGCTCACAAGCTCTGTAGCGCCTGCCTGCGTGGGGCAGGTGCTATCGCCTACAGGACCCCTCAGGGTCGGCTCTGAGGGGTCTTGCGCGACGTTGTGTTCGTGGCTGCTGGCGCGTTGAGCGCCTTGCACGCTGTCTGCTGGCACACTGCCGCAGATGGCACACGACGACGCTGAGAACGGCGCGGCGGAGACTGAGCGCCAATGCGACCGCGCCCGCAGCTTTACATGCGCCCATATATATTTTTTGGGCGAATGTGGCGCTGACCTGCGGGTTTCAGCAAATTGCTGGATCGCTGGTCGCAGAATTCCCTGCCGCCGCTGCAGCGGGCGCACCTATGCACCGCGGCGCACGGATACTTCGGCACCAGCGACTTCGGGCTCGTCGTCGACGATCTCGGCCGGGAAGCCGGGCGCCGTGACGGTCTGCCCGGTGGCGTCCTCGAGCCGCCTGATGATGTTCGGCGACCATTCCCGGTCGCCATAGCGAGCGGCCCCGTCGGCGAACACGTCCACCAGCACCGGCGACAGCTCCAGCGGCAGACCGTGCTCAGCGGCGATGTCGGCGAACAGGCCGATGTCCTTGCAC
Organism: Acidimicrobiia bacterium; assembly: GCA_022827265.1. Classification (GTDB taxonomy): domain Bacteria; phylum Actinomycetota; class Acidimicrobiia; order Acidimicrobiales; family Poriferisodalaceae; genus Poriferisodalis. Next base: position 4,480 of record JAJDTF010000036.1, read on the forward strand.
ACCAGGTCCATGGTGAAGTTGATGTCGCGCGAGCCGTTCAGGATCACCTGGCTCTCGGTCTCGTGGACGAAGGAGTTGCCTGAGCTGATGCGAATGGCCTCGTAGGTGGTGGCCAGGTCCATGCCCGCCGCCTGTGAGGTTGCCAGGGCTTCGCACAGCGAGACCAGGTTGGCGGTGGCCAGGTAGTTCGTCACCACCTTCAGGATCGATGCCGAGCCCAACGGCCCGGTGTGCAGGATGCGCCGTCCCATGGTCACGAGCAGCGGCAGCATCGCCTCGAAGGTGTCGCGCTCGCCGCCGGCGAAGATCGAGATGTTGCCGGTGGCGGCCCGGTGGCAGCCGCCCGACACCGGGCAGTCGATGGCGACACCGCCCGCCGCCTCCACCAGCGCACCCAACCGGCGCACCTCATGGTGGTCGGTAGTGCTCATCTCAGCCCAGATCTTCGCCCCCGACCCCGTCGAGTCGGAGGATCGGCCCGAGCCAATTCCAGCCAGTACACCGTCAGGTGCCTCGAGCACCCCAGCAACAGCAGCAGGAGAAGGCAGGCAGGTGATCACCACATCGCAGCGTTCCGCAAGCTCAGCCCCCGACGCAGCCGTCGACGCACCGGCATCCAGAAACGGCGCCATCGCAGCCGGATCCAGATCGCGCACCACCAGCTCGACCCCGTTGCGCTGCAACGACCCAGCCAGCTTCCCCCCAACATTCCCCAACCCAACAAACCCCACACACCGAGCGGTGGCGGATCCGGAAAATACCTCTGCCATAACGCAAGTATCCGCCGCCCGCGACCCAAGTCGCGAACGCAGCGAAACTCTGCGCCATCAGTGGTCGAATGCGCAGGCAAAGCCTGCGCATTCTGTTGTCGCGAGCGAGGGGCGAAGCCTTCCTCGCTCGCACTAACCAGTCGGGCAGGCGGGATTTGAACCCACGACCTCTTCGTCCCGAACGAAGCGCGCTACCAACCTGCGCCACTGCCCGTACGCGACCGCCGCTGGCAAGTCGCTCCGGCCGAAGCTACCGGTATGGCACGCAGGAGCGCTACAGCAATACCAACCGGCTCAGCCCGTGCTCACCGCATCCCGATGCAGCAGTTCCTGCGCAGTGCGTCTCAGCAGCAGCGGATTGAGCGGCTTGACCAGCCACGCATCGGCGTCGGAGCGCCGGGCCAGGAAGACATCGGCTTCGCGGTCAGCCAGCATCAGCACGGGCACCCGCGGCAGCCGTCCCATGCCCGACTCCAGGCGCAGGTCGAGGCAGGTGGCCATGCCACCCATGTTCCCGATCTGGAAGTCGAGGATCACCAGGTCCGGGGTGCTCGCCTTCACGGCAGGCCGAACGTCGTGGCCCGATCGCACCACCCGGAACGTCACCTCGGGGGCGGAGAGCGCCGCGGCTACCTCTTCGACGACCCAGTCGGCGTCGGTGGCCAGCAGCATGTCGGTCACGGTGGGGCAGCGTAATGGGGCTGACCGTGCCCGGCGTCGAGTCTGTGCGGCCATTGGGGGTGTCCCGGATCGCGGCGACGCTTCTAGAGTTCGGACGGCCGTCGATCCAAGGAGCCCGGGTGAACGTACGTCAGCACCGCCGCGGCTTCGCGCGCCTCGTGGCCGCGACGCTGCTGCTGGCGGCTGTGGTGGGCCTGGTCGCCGCGCCGGCATCTGCCCACGATGGGCTGGATCACGACCCGGCTGACGGCTCGCACGAGTCCGACACCCCGCAGATCGTGGGCGACGAGAGCCCGCGCCTGATCGTCGTGGTGGAGGTGAACGGGCTCATCGACCCGATCATGGCCTCGTACATCAAGCGCCAGCTCGTCACCGCCACCGGGCTCCACGCGATCGGCGTGGTGCTGCAGGTCGACAGCTCCGGATCCACGCTCCACGACGATGAGCTGGTCGAACTGCTCGACAGCGTCCGGCTGGCGCACCTGCCGGTGGGCGTGTGGGTCGGCCCCAGCGGGGCGCAGGCGCTCGGCGGCGCCGCGCACTTGGTCACAGCAGCCGACTTCGCCGCGATCGCGCCCGGCGGCCGCATCGGCGATTTCACTGCAGTCGAGGGCCTCGTCCATGCTCACGGCTCTGGCGTTCGTGGAGTCGACAGGGGCAGTGTCCACAGTCATGAGGACGACGGGCTGCACTCGGGCACGAGCGTCCGCTACTACGACGCCGACACGGCGATGGGTGCCGGCCTGACCCACAGCACCGCGCCGGTGATCGGCGAGTTCCTGTTCGCCATGTCCGACGCGGGTCTGCTGCCGCCGATCGGCCAGAACGTGACCGGCGACGACGGCGTGGTCCGCCGGGCTCCGGCCGACGGCGTGGTCGTGTCATTCGTCAAGCTGCCGCTGCTCGACGGCCTGTTCCACACCGCTGCCAGCCCGGCGGTTGCCTACCTGCTGCTGCTGGCCGGCCTGTCGCTGCTGTTGCTCGACTTCTACACCGGCGGCATCGGCATCGCCGCCGTGGTCGCCGCGGTGTGCGGGCTGCTTGCCGCGTTCGGCCTGGGCACGCTCGACATCCGGCTGTGGGCGCTGGCCCTGCTCGTCGCCGGCTTCGTGGCGTTCGCGGTGGACATCCAGACCGGTGTGCCGCGCTTCTGGACGGCGGCGGGCGGGGCGGCCGTGCTGGCTGGCTCGCTGACGCTGTTCGGGCACCACTCCATGAGCTGGATCCCGCTGCTGGTGGGCCTGGTGGGCGTCGGCGCCTTTGTGCTGTCGGGCCTGCCTGCGCTGGTCCGTACCCGCTATGGCACCGCCACCGTGGGGCGGGAGTGGCTGATCGGCGTGGAGGGCGCTGCGGTGACCGACATCGATCCCGACGGGACCGTCGAGGTCCATGGCGCCCGGTGGCGGGCCCGCGTCAACCGTCTCACGCCGCTGCAGGCGGGCGAGCCGCTGCGGGTCAGCGGCCTGAGCGGCGTGGTGCTGGAAGTGGAGCCGCTCGAAGGCGCCGCGGTCGACTACCGCCAGATGAGAAAAAAACGGGCTGATTCGACGGTTTCCGAAACCGAATGAGGTTTCGTTTACCTCTTGTCAAGCGATTTTTCGTGATCTAGTGTCCCCTCCGACAAGGGGGAAATATGAGCGCTCTGCTGGTCGATGAGTGGCAGGACAAGGCAGCCTGCAGGGGACCTCAGGCGGCGGTTTTCTTCCCGCCGCCCCGCACTGAGCGGCGCGACGAGAAAGCTGAGCGCGAAGCCCGAGCCAAGGCCATCTGCGGCCAGTGCTCGGTGATCGACGACTGTCTCGACCATGCGCTCGATGTCGGTGAGGCGCATGGCATCTGGGGCGGCCGCAACGAGATCGAGCGCCGCAACATGCTGCTGCTGCGCACCGACGCCAGCTAGCGCTCTCCCGCTTTAGCCAGATACTTCGGGCAGCCGCGGCCCGGCGATGCGCAGATCCCCGCGCCGCCGCGTCACTCCTGTCCGGTCCAGATAGCCCACCAGCGGCAGCGCGTACTTCCGCGTGGTGCCGAGTTCTTCGCGGATCTCGGCCACAGTGATGCCGTCGGGCTGAGCGCTGAGCAGGCCGGCGATGCGCTCGGCTGCGGCCTCCACGGCAGACGCCGCAAACCAGATCCCGTCCGCGTGCACGAGATCGCCGCGCGCGGCCAGTGCGAGGAGCTCCCGCTGGCTGACGCCGCTCGGTGCGGGCGGGGAGAAGGGCGCTGCGGCCAGTTCGGCGATGACCGGGTGGTCGGCGAGAACGTCGGCGGCTTCGGCCGGCCGGGCGCGCCCCGCTTCGATGGTGACGCCGTCGAGCGTGCCGATGGCCAGCCGCTGGCGTTCGTCGAGCCCGGCCAGGTCCAAGCCGAGGGGACCGGCGCGCTCGATCCGTTCCCGTAGATCGTCCACCAGCGCTTCGACCAGTTGGGGCGGCGCCACCCAGCCGCCCAGCACCGGTTCCACCCGTTCGCCGGTCAGCCGCTCGAGCTGCGTCGCCTCGATCCACCCGCGCTCGGCGATCATGCGCTCGACGCGGGCGTCGGGCTGGGCCACCGCGGCCCGCAGCTGCGGATCGGGATCGAGCACCGTGCCGCCGCCGACGGTCTGGCCGCGGCCGAAGTCGCGCAGCACGAACCGGTCGCCCATCACGAGCGGCAGCGCCACCGGCAGGTGCAGCCGGGCGTAGCCGGTCTCGCCAGGGGCGACGCGCTCGGGCCCGAGCACGCGCAGCCGCACCGGCCACTCACCGGACCCCAGGTACAGCGCGTAGGCGCCCCGCCGGGTCACATCGCTGCCGAGGCTGCCGAGCACGGTCAGCTCCACGTCGACGCTGCGGGTGTGGTGCCACTGGTCGGATCGCACGAGGGCGATGCCGCGCCCCAGATCGTCGGCGTCGACACCGGTGAGATTGAGCGCCACACGGTGGCCCGGGCCGATGCGCTCGACGCCCGTGCTCTGGGTCTGGATCGCCCGCACCCGTGCCGCCCGCCCGCCGGGCGCCGTGCGCAGCTCGTCGCCGGCCGAGATGCTGCCGCCCGCGAGCGTGCCGGTCACGATCCGTCCGGCACCGGTCGCGGCAAATGACCGGTCGATCCACAGGCGCGGCCGTTCACGGTCGGCTGCGGTGGGCGCGGCAGCGCACAGATCGTCGAGCGCGCCGCGCAGCTCCTCCAGCCCGGTGCCGTCGATGGCATCGGTGGCCACGACCGGCGCGTGCTCGAGGAACGTGCCCTCGACGTGGTCGGCGATGTCGAGACGGGCCAGCTCGGCGAGTTCGTCGTCGACGAGACCGATCTGGCTGAGCACCACCACCCCATGCGAGATGCCGAGCAGCTCCAGGATCGCCAGGTGCTCGGCCGACTGCGGCTTCCAGCCTTCGGGTGCGGCCACCACGAACAGGGAGGCATCCACCGCCCCCACGCCGGCCAGCATGTTCTTCACGAACCGGATGTGCCCGGGCACATCCACGAAGCTGACCTGCCGTCCCGACGGCAGCGTGCAGAAGGCGAAGCCGAGGTCGATGGTGAGCCCGCGCTCCTTCTCCTCGGCCAGCCGATCAGGATCGGTGCCCGTGAGGGCGCGCACCAGCGTCGACTTGCCGTGGTCCACGTGACCTGCAGTGCCGACGATGTGCACGCTGCCAGCTTGCCCCGCCCGGACGACGAGCGTGCGCGGACCGGCGCCTGCTCGTCGCGCCGCCATTACTCCCCGCTCTTGTTCCCCGTTCTCATGTGATTGCGCTCGCGGGCCGCTCGGGCCCGGGGCTCAGCCTCTGGGTGTCGAACTGCCCGGTCGTTGTCTCGGCAGCGGAATCGGCTTGTGTAGCTTGCTGGCGCGGCCGTAAGGTCGCTGGTGGAGTTAGACGGAATCGAACCGTCCGAGGCCAGATTTCAGGCCGGCTCGCCGCACCAGCGGTAACCCCACGAGAGCCGCACTCTTCGGGGTGCGGCTCTCGTCATGCTGGCAGACGGGATATCCATGACTTTCATGAATTTCTGATCTTGCATTGGCGCGCGCCGCAGCGGCCTGCGGGTCAGAAGCCGTCGGGCTCTACTGCTGGCCGTGTGCTTGGCGGACGGCAGCCGTCACGACGGTGTCGTCGGCGGGATCCACTGTGCGCAGGTCGATCACGGTGGTCTGCTCATTGACGCGGGCGACGATCGGTGGGTCGAACGCCCGCAGCGCAGCTGCGTAGTCGCCGTCGAGCTCGATGCCCGCGGAGGGGATCTCCTGGCCCGGCAGCGACCCTGCACCTGCCAGCGCCGTCGTTCGCGACGGCCGGCCCACGCCGAGCGCCTCGGCTCGCTGCGCCAGCTCATCGACCGGCACCCTGGCCATGCGCCAGAACGGGATCGCGTCGGCATCGCGGCGCAGGTACGCCAGAGCCACAGACTGCAATGCGTCGAGCACCAGCGATCCGGGCCGGAAGGCCCGCATCAGCGGGTGCGCCGCGCAGGCGGCGATCAGGTCGGCCCGGCCGCAGATGATCCCGGCCTGGGGGCCGCCCATGAGCTTGTCGCCAGAGAACGTGACCAGCGCCGCGCCCGCTGCCAGTGTCTGCCGAGCGGCCGGCTCACCGGCCAGCCAGTCGGGGCGCTGCCCCAGCCAATCGCAGCGTTCATCCAGCAGACCCGAGCCCAGATCGGACACCACCGGCGGCCCGATGGCGGACAGGTCTGCCACGCCGGCTTCCTCGGTGAAGCCCGTGATGCGGTAGTTGGACGGGTGCACCTTCAGCAGCAGCGCGATGTCATCCCGCTCGGCAGCGGCCCGGTAGTCGGCGGCCCGAGTGCGGTTGGTCGTGCCCACCTCCACGAGCCGCGCGCCTGACTGCTCCATCACCTCGGGCACCCGGAAGCCGCCGCCGATCTCCACCAGCTCGCCGCGCGACACGGCCACGCCGCGGTCACGGGCCAGGGCCGCCAGCACGAGCGTCACCGCGGCGGCGCAGTTGTTGACCACGAGCGCCGCCTCGGCGCCGGTCAGCGTCGCCAGCAGCAGCGACGCGTGCGTGGTGCGCGAACCGCGCCGGCCCGATGCCAGGTCGAATTCCAGGTTGCTGAACCGCACCGGCTGGTCGTCAGACTCCGAATCGAGCAGCGCCCGACTGTGCTCATTCCCGAGCGGGGCTCGACTGTGTTGATTCCCGAGCGGGGCTCGGCCGAGATTCGTGTGCAGCAAGACGCCGGTGGCGTTCACCGCAGGCCCCAGCAGACTGCGGCGCAGCCGGTGTGCTTCGTCGGCCGCCGAGTCGGGATCACCGGCGGCGATGGCCGCCCGAGCGGCGATGACCAGCAGCGGGTGTGGCAAGCCCACGTCCGCGATCCGCAGCGCCAGGTCGTTCACCGACGGCGGCCTCATCGCCCGGACACTACCGGCACCCTCTCATTTGCCTCGCGGTAGCGTCCCCGGCGGTCGTGTCGATGTCGGGAGCCGTTGTGCCAGATCCTGCTGCGCCAGACGCTGTGGTGCCAGACGATTCCGCGCCGGTCGAGATTCCGCTCCGGCAGGCAGCCACGGTGATGCTCGTCCGCGACGGTGACGGCGGGCTCGAGGTGTTCATGCTGCGGCGCAACCCGCGCAGCGAGTTCGTGCCCGGCCAGTTCGTGTTCCCCGGCGGCGCCGTGGATGACGAAGACCGGGAGGACCCGGGCTTAGAATCAGTCTGCATCGGCCTCGACGACGCAACGGCATCGGCCCGGATCGACGTGGATCACGGCGGCCTCGCCTACTGGGTGGCCGCTGTCCGCGAGTGCTTCGAGGAGGCGGGCGTGCTGCTGGCCCGCAACGGCAGCGAGCACGTGTCGTTCGACGATGCCGCGATGGCGACGAGGTTCGCCGCGCTTCGCCGCCGGGTCCACAGCGGCGACCTCCGCCTCGCGCAGATGTGTCTCGATGAAGGTCTCGTGCTCGAGCTCGACGACCTTCGCTACGTCAGCCACTGGATCACGCCAGTCGGCCCGACCCGCCGCTTCGACACCCGCTTCTTCATCGCCCACGCGCCCGACGGCCAGGAGCCGCTGCACGACGGCAGCGAAACGGTCGAGAGCACCTGGATCCGCCCCGCCGACGCCTTCGCCCAGCACGCCGAGGGCACGTTCATGATGATCTTCCCCACCCTCAAGAACCTCGAGCCGCTCCTCGACGTCGACACGGTCGCGGAACTCATGGCTTGGGCCGACGGCCTCGACGACATCCCGGCCCTGCTCCCGGCACTAGCCGTCAGCCCCGATGGCGAGGTCTTGACACTGCTGCCAGGCGACGAGGGCTACGACGAGGCGATGGCGAACCCGCCGCCGGAAGGCTCCATGCAGTAGCGGGCGAGCTACCGGCGAGCGCCCAGCGTGACGGGGATGGGCCCGTCCATGCGGGCGGTGCAGGTGCCCATGTCCACCGGCGGGCAGATATCGGTCACCAGCAGCTCGGTGATCGCCTCGAACACCCCGGCCGCCGGCCCGCCGGGCCCCTTGCCGGCCACCGGCTCGCCGGCATCGCCGCCGGCGGACACCGCAGGCTCCAGCGGGATCGAGCCCAGCAGCGGCACGTCCAGATCGGCGGACAGGCGCTCACCGCCGCCCTCGCCGAAGAACGACCAGCGTTGCCCGTCGGGCGCGGTGAACGCACCCATGTTCTCCACCACGCCCACGATTGGCATGTGGCTGCGGCGGGCCATGTCGGCCACGCGCACAGCCACCTTCTGGGCACTGAGCGCCGGGGTGGTCACCACCAGCATCTCGGCCTGGGGCAGCAGGCGCGCGAGCGCCATCTGCACGTCGCCGGTGCCGGGCGGCATGTCGATGAGCAGGTAGTCGAGCTCGCCCCAGTCCACATCGTGCAGGAACTGCTCCACGGCCTTGGCGAGCATGAGCCCCCGCCACATCAGGGCGGTTTCCTCGGTCTCCACCAGCAGCCCGGTGGAGACGACCTTCAGCAGGCCTTCGCCGGCGGGCCGCTCGTCGGGCAGGATCTTGCCCCGCTCCTCGCCGTCGGCCGGGGGGCGGGCAGCGAGGCGGCCCTCCATGCCCAGCATCCGGGGGATGCTGAACCCCCAGATGTCTGCGTCGAGCACGCCCACGGTGAAGCCGCGTGCGGCCAGCGCCGCAGCCAGGTTCACGGTCACCGACGACTTGCCCACGCCGCCCTTGCCCGACGCCACGGCCAGCACCCGTGTGCTGGCGTGCACCTGCGTCGGCGCAGCGTTGTCGCGCGCAGTGCGCCGGGCACGCTCCATCACACGGGCCTTCTCGGCAGCGTTCAGCTCGTCCCAGTGCAGCCGCACCTGCTCGATGCCTGCCAGCCCGGCCACCCGCGTCTCGCAGTCTCGCTTGATGGTGGCGCGCAGCGGGCAGCCGGCAGTGGTCAATGCCACGGTCACGTGCCCGGTGGTGCCCTCCCGGTAGGCATTGCGCACCATGCCCAGGTCGACGATGTTGTCACCCAGCTCGGGATCCATGACGCCCCGCAGGATGGCGATCATCGCCTCGTCATTCGCTCGGAGCTCGGTGGACGCGCTCACGGAGCGCAGGGTAATGGCGCTGTGCGCGGGCCCACGAGTCGGCGCATGCTGAGGCCCCTCCGCCAGGCGCGTCGGGCAGCAGCTGCGCACGGCGCTCGCCGGTGCAAAAGGGCCAGATGGCACTAGCATCGGTCGCAGAACGTTTGCCCATGTGGGGCTGATTCGGGAGTCGCTGTTGTGATCACCCTGACCGATACTGCCGCTGAGAAGGTCCACGAGCTCATCGCCCAGGAATTGTCCGAGGCGGGAGGCGAGACCGAGCTGGCGCTGCGTGTCGCCGTGCGGCCGGGCGGCTGCTCGGGCTTCAGCTACGAGATGTTCTTCGATTCCGAGGTGGCCAACGACGACATGTCGCAGGCGTATGGCGACGTCAAGGTGGTGTCCGATCCGATGAGCGCCCAGCTGCTCGAAGGCGCCACGCTCGACTTCAGCGACGGCTTGATGGGATCGGGCTTCGCGATCGACAATCCCAACGCGCAGCGCACCTGCGGCTGCGGCAACTCGTTCAGCTGAGCCACCCGGAACCCGGTTCAGATCTGGCCGAGCCTGTCCCGGCCGGGCGATCGGCGCAGACCGGCGAAACGCTCCACTTCACTGTCGACGGCCGCGCCGTCGAAGTTCCCGATGACGGCGACACGCTGCTCGGCGTGCTGCGCGACCGCCTCGGCATCGAGGCGGTGCTCGACGGCTGCAGCCCGCAGGGCCAATGCGGCTGCTGCACAGTGCTGGTCGACGACGCACCCCGCGTGGCATGCGTCACCCCAGCACGCCGGGTAGCCGGACGGCAGGTCACCACTGCGGCCGGTCTGAGCGCCGCAGAGCAGCAGCGATGGTCCGAGGCGTTCCTCGCCTGCGGCGCAACCCAGTGCGGCTTCTGCACCCCCGGCATCGTCTGCCGGTTCGTCGGCCACGAACGCCGCGGCGCCGACCTGTCGGACCGCAGCACGGTCGACAAGGCACTGGCCGCCCACCTCTGCCGCTGCACCGGCTGGCAAACCATCCGCGAAGCCGCCGCGCACGCCACCGCCCCGCCGCCCGCAGGTGCGGCCGAGCGCCATCCCATAGCCGCCGCCAGCCCCGTCACCGCAGCGCCCTCTGCGGCAGCCGCCGCCAGCCCCGTCACCGCAGCGCCCCCTGCGGACGCAACCGATCGCGATCCCGAAGCAGCAGCCCGCCGAGCCTCGATCGAGACCGGCGGCCCGCAGCACTCGGTGCCGGCCAGCGTCCTCGGCGGGTTCGACTTCGGCGCCGACGGCGCCCCCCCAGGCACGCTCACCGCCATCACCGGCCCGACCGGCGACTGGCACACCGCCGAGAGCCTCACCGAAGCCCGCCGCCAAGCCGGCAAGGTGCAAGGCCGCCGCACCACCCTCGAGCCCACCCCGCCCATCCAGATCCCCGAGCCCCCGCCGAGCACCACATGGGACGTCCAGCTCGCCACCTGCTGGACCGAACCCGGCTACCTAGAGACCGACGCCGCCTGGTGCGCCCCAGGCGGCAATCCCTCCGATCCCCTAGCCAACGGCGGAGCATTCGGCGGCAAAACCGAGTCACCGGTGCGCGAAGAGGCAAGGCAGCTCGCAGATGAATTCAGCCAACCAGTCCGTGTCCTCTGGTCAAGAGAAGACACAGTCCGCCGAGGCCCCAAGCGCCCACCACTAGCAGCAGGCCTGCAAACTGACGGCACCGGCATCATCCACATAGCCCGCACCCCCGGCGCAGCCGAAGCGCTGCAAGCAGTGCTGCCCAAAGCTGAAATAGTCGAAGTAGAAGTACCAGGCCCACCGACGTCAATGAACCTGCGCGCCGCAGTCTGGGCCGAAGCCCAATTGCTCGCCGCAGCCCTGCACCGCCTCCAAACCGGCGATCCGCTCGAAACGACCACTTCCACGGTCGAGGTCACATCGCCCGAAGGCGCCACCGCACGAGCCACAGTCACCCCCGCGGGCATCGACGTGCACATCGACGCAGGCGACCCCCTCGACCAGGTCACCCTGCGCAGCTACGCCATAGGAGCCACCCACATGGCCTGGAGCTGGGTCACCTCAGAGTCGCTCACAGTCGACGCCAACGGCGAAATCCAAGACCTAACAATCCGCAGCTTCGGAATAGCCCGCTCAGCCGACACCCCTCACATCGAGATCACCATCAATCCGTCGCAACACCCCCCAGTCCAAGCAGGCAACGCAGTCTTCGCAGCAGTGGCAGCAGCCACCTGGCTGAGCCAAGGCGCTCCGCCAAGACTCCCCACGGGCCAATCGTCGGCACTGCGCTAGCGTCACCCACCGATGGCTGAACCAGCACAAGACAAGCTCCGCCGCCTAGTAGCCGCAGAAAACGGACTGTGCAGCTTCGTCTGCCTAGACAGCAGCGGAAGCCCGCACGTATCCATCATCAACGCCGGCGTGATGGACAACCCCGCAACCGGCGAGACCAGCGTGGCCTGCGTCGTGCGCGCCAACGCACGCAAGGCCCGCCTGCTGCGCAGCGACCCCCGCGCCGCAGTCGCCTTCCGCCACCGCTGGGATTGGGTGGCCGTCCACGGCACGGCGCAGCTCATCGGCCTCGACGACCCAGCCGAGGGCGTTACCGACATTCCCGAGCTGCTGCGCGACGTGTTCCGCTCGGCCGGCGGCACCCACGAGGACTGGGACGAGTACGACCGGGTGATGGCCAAGGAGCGCCGCTTGGCCATCTTCGTCACCCTCGACCACATCACCTCCAACACCGGCACCATTTCCTGAACAACACAGGCTGACAGAACAGGGGCATCCCCATGGCAGCACCCGTCGCTCACTATTCGAAGTGGTACCGAGCCGGTGACTTCGTGTTCGTCTCCGGCCAGATCGGCCTCGCAGACGGCGCGCTCGTCGAAGGCGTGGAGTCTCAGGCCCGCGCCGTGCTCGCCAACGTCGTCGAGGCCCTCGAAGAAGCCGGCGGCACCCTCAACGACGTGGTCAAGTGCCTCGTGTTCATGACTGACATCGGCAACTTCTCGCTCATCAACTCGATCTACGCCGAAGCCTTCGGCGACCATCGCCCGGCGAGAAGCGCCATCGGCGTAGCCGCCCTCCCCCTCGGCGCCGAAGTAGAGATAGAAGCCATCGCCCACCTCCCCGAATAGTCACGCCGCACACTGCGCATCAGTACGCTGCGATCCATGGTCGGCGCCATAGTCATCGTGGTAGTGCTCCTGCTGAGCCCGTTCATCATCACGATCTCCCTGGCAGCAGTAGCAGCAGCCCTAGGCAAGCTCCTCACCGACGACGCCGAACAGCGCCACGAAGGCAGCTCCCTCATCCAGACCAACGTCTGACGCCCACCCCGGACGCAGGACAACTAGCGCCAGCGATAAGTCCCGAGCCGGTACCCCACAGACCGCACCGTCTGGATCAGGTCCGCATTCTCCTCGCCCAGCTTCGCCCGCAACCGCCGCACATGAACGTCCACGGTCCGCGCCCCCCCGTAGTACTCGTACCCCCACACCTGGTTCAGCAACGCCTCACGGGTGAACACCCGCCCCGGCTGCGACGCCAGGAAGCGCAGCAGCTCGTACTCCATGTAGGTGAGGTCGAGCGGGCGCTCGTCCACCACCGCCTCGTAGGTGTCGAAGTTGATGCGCAGCGGCCCGTAGGTGATGATCTCGGTCGACCCGCCGTTCGATGTGGCGGCCAGGTGCGCCAGGCGGGCTTCGAGTTCGCGCGGGTGGAACGGGTCGAGGCAGAAATCGTCGAACAGCTCGTCGCGCATGGTCAGCTCGTCGAGCGCATTGCCGCGCACCAGCACCAGTACCGACAGCGTGGCCGCAGCGTGCTCCCGCAGCGCCCGCGCCACCGCCCAGGCCGCATCGGTGCCGCTGCCGCCGCCTGCGCTCTCGCTGTTCGGGTCGCCGCCGCCCAGCCGGATGATCGCTCCGGCCCAGCCCTCGGGCGGCGCGCCCGCCGTCACGTCGGCCGTGGTGGCCACCGGCTTCCAGGCGTAGCCGCCGAGGTCCAGGAACTGCGCCAGCTCGGTGCTGACGGCGGCGGGGTGAACGGCGTACATGAACTCAACTTCACACAGCAGCGAAATAGTTGTCCAGTTCGAATTGGGTCACTTGCGCCTGGTACGACGACCATTCTCGCCGCTTGTTGCGCAGGAACCATCGGAACAGGTGCTGTCCGAGCGTTTCCGCCACCAGCGCGCTGCCCTCCATCTCGTCGAGGGCCTCGTCGAGCGAGGCCGGCAGATGATGCCCGTAGGCCGGCCCGCCGTGGTCGCTGTAGCCGGTGATGGACGGGGGAGTCTCGGGCGGCAGCTCGTAACCCTCCTCGATGCCCTTCAGCCCCGCCGCCAGGATGACGGCGAACGCCAGGTACGGGTTGCAGGCGGGGTCGGGAGCCCGGTACTCCACCCGCGTGGCCTCCTCGCCTTCGTTGCGTGTCGGCGGTACCCGGATGAGGGCTGCACGGTTGCTGCGGGCCCACGAGATCGCCACCGGCGCCTCGTACCCGGCGATCAGCCGCTTGTAGCTGTTGACGAGCTGGTTGGTGACGGCGGTGATCTCCCGGGCGTGGCTGAGCAGCCCGGCCACGAAGCCCCGTGCCACGTCGGACAGCCCGTCGGCCGAGCCGAAGTCGCTGAACGCGTTGCGCCCGTCTGCGAACAGCGACATGTGGGTGTGCATCCCCGAGCCCTGCACCCCGGCCAGCGGCTTGGGCATGAACGTGGCGTGCACGCCGTGCTCGAAGGCGATCTCGCGCACCAGCAGCCGGAACGTCATCACGCTGTCGGCCATGGTGAGCGCATCGGCGTAGCGCAGGTCGATCTCGTGCTGCGACGGCGCGTCCTCGTGGAACGAGTACTCGACCGGGATGCCCATGGTCTCCAGCGCGTTGAGTGTGCGGTGCCGGATATCGGATGCGATGTCGGCGGTGGTCAGGTCGAAGTAGCTGCCGGCGTCGAGCGGCACCGGCCGCCCGTCCACCCGGTCGGGCTCGAACAGGAAGTACTCCATCTCGGGCGCGACGTAGAACGTGTAGCCGGCGGCGCGCGCCCGGTCCATCACCCGCCGCAGCACACCGCGGGGATCGCCGTCGAAGGGGGTGCCGTCGGCGGCGGTGATGTCGCAGAACATGCGGGCGGAGACGTCGTCGCTGCCGTTGCCGTTGCGAGCCGGCATGAGCTCGAACGTCTCGGGGTCGGGCAGGGCCACCATGTCGGCCTCGGCGATGCGGCTGAATCCCTCGATGGACGACCCGTCGAACACCATGCCTTGCTCGAAGGCCGCCTCCAGTTCCGCCGGCGAGATGGCGAACGACTTGAGCTGCCCCGCCACGTCGGTGAACCACAGGCGGACCAGCCGCACACGGCGTTCGGTGACGCGGCGCAGCACGTAGTCCTGGGGTCGTTCCCGCTCGGGGATCGTCGGGCTTGGAATCGTCACAGTGGCCTTCCCCTTTCCGGTCGGACGCTGCTGGCTGGGCACTGGGGGCTGGCTGCGCCCGCAGCGGGGCGTATCCCTGCCACAGTGACCGGGCCAATGGCTGAGCCCCCATTGTCGGCGCTGCACCGGGGCCCGGACTAGGGGTGGGAGCGAGCTTCACGCGCTGTTCACAATTGGGCAACGGCCCGGAAACCCTGGGTGGTTTGTATCGTGCGCACGGATGTTGGTGTCAGCCGCCAACCGGGTCGGCCGAGCGCGGGCCCGCAGGCCGCCCGGCTGGGCAATGCGGTCGACCCGATCCGCAGTTGACGTACATGCGAATCAGCGAAGGAGCATGCAGTGGCCTATCGCGCCGAGTACATCTGGACGGACGGAACAGAGCCCACGGCCGAAGTGCGTTCCAAGACGAAGATCCTCGCCGACGGCGAGGAGCCGGGCATCTGGGGATTTGACGGTTCGAGCACCAACCAAGCCGAGGGCAGCGACTCCGACGTCGTGCTGCAGCCGGTCTACACCTGCCCCGATCCGCTGCGGGGCGGCAACGACATCATGGTGATGTGCGAGACCTTCGTGCCCGAGACGATGGAGCCGCACCCCACCAACATGCGGGCCAAGACCCGGGCGATCCTCGACAAGTACGGCG
>JAJDTF010000081.1 GCA_022827265.1 Acidimicrobiia bacterium
GCCGATCTTGTCGGTCAGACGACCGACCACCGGCGAGAACAGGTACATGCCCAGAATGTGGAACGCCATCATGTACCCGATGACGCTCTGAGACTGGCCGCCTTCATCCATGTGCAACGGCGTCAGCGCCATGACCCCCACCATGGTCACCTGGCTGACGATCATCGCCAGCACCGCCAGCCGAGCCTCGGGCCGCTGCCAGATCAGCGAGATCGCCTCACGCGTCGACGGGGCGGGCAGCGCGGGCTCATGGGAGGCACTGCCGTCACCGTTCTCGGACAGCTCGCTGGCCACATGCATCGGGTCGGGACGCAGGAAGACTTCGATGATCGCCGCTGCGAGCAAGAACATGATGCCGGCGAACACATACGAGCCGGTCTTGTCGGGCAGCCCGAACGCGACGCCGACCTCGCTGGCAAAGCCGGACACCGCAGAGCCCGCAGTGGAGCCGAACGTGGTCGCCCACACGATCATGCTGATGGTGCTGGCACGGCGCTGCTCCGTGGACAGGTCCGAAGCGGCGTACCGGGTCGCGAGGTTGGCTGCGTTGCCGGCCCCCGCACCGAACACCCCCAGACACAGCAGCGGGTAATTCAGCAGGATCGCGCCCAGCACTGCCGACAGGGCTCCGCCGGCGCCGACCAGGTAGCCGAAGCGCAGACCCGAGCGGCGCCCGTAGCGGTTCATCAGACGCGACATCGGCACCGCAACCGACGCCGAGCCGATCGACAGGCAGCTTGCAGCGATGGTGCCGAGCGTGGCGCTGCCGGTGATGTCCTTCGCCAGCAGGGCGCTCACGATGTAGGTGGCGACCAGACCGAAGCCGCCGGCCGCCTGGCTTGCGATGAGAACGATGACCGTGCGCCGCTGGATGCGCTCTTGATCTGAGCGCGAGTACAGCGAGGCGCGCCGCACTGCGAAGACAGTGCCATTGAGGGCAGCTTCGTCCCGCACCGCAACAGCTTGGCGCACTTGGCCGCTGCATGCACGACTGCGCGGTGTGCGGGGCTGGTGGGCCCGTTGGATTGACCAGATCGGCGAGGCCAGCGGGGCCAGCGGCGCTCGCTACAGGTGTTGCGTACAGTCCCGCAGATGCACGTCGGCATCACACCCATCAACTCGGCCACTTACCTCGACCCTGGGTACTTGCGGTCATTCGCCCAGCAGCTCGAGGAGCTCGGCTACGAATCGGTGTGGACATTCGAGCATGTGATCGTGCCGCACGACTACGAGAGCCGCTACCCGTACAACCCCAGCGGCAAGCTGTCGATCCCGTCAGATCAGGGCTTCACCGACCCGTTCATCGCGCTGACCTTCGTGGCGGGGGCAACTCAGCGCCTGCGGCTCGGCACCGGCGTCAACATCGTCACCCAAGCCAATGCCCTCTACTTCGCCAAGCAGGCGTCATCGCTGGACCACCTGTCGGGCGGTCGGCTGGAGCTCGGCATCGGCGTGGGCTGGCTGGAGGAGGAATTCGACGCGCTCGGCGTGCCGTTCGACCGCCGGGGCGCCCGGGCTGACGAGTACATCGACGCCATGACCGCCGCTTGGACCGGCGAGGACGTGGATTTCCGGGGCGAGTTCCTGGACTGGACGGGGTTCTCGATGCTGCCCACACCGGCCCAGCGGCCCCGCATGCCGCTGCTCATCGGCGGCACCACGCCGCCGGCAATCCGTCGCCTGGTGGCGCGGGGCGACGGCTGGTACGTGATCCACAAGGACCTCGACGACTTCAAGCGCTTGATCGGCGAGATGCGTGCAGAGTGCGACCGGCAGGGGCGCGACCCGGCCGAGCTGGCGC
Source organism: Acidimicrobiia bacterium (assembly GCA_022827265.1). GTDB lineage: Bacteria > Actinomycetota > Acidimicrobiia > Acidimicrobiales > Poriferisodalaceae > Poriferisodalis. Next base: position 1,802 of record JAJDTF010000081.1, read on the forward strand.
TGACCGCGTACTGGAACTACCACCGCGAGGGGCTCGAAGGGCTCGAGGTGTACCGCGACCACGGCGTGCAGCGGTTGCTGGTCAACACGGCGGCGCTGCGCATGGGCCGGCCCGAGGATGCGATCGTGCAGTTCGCCGACGAGGCTCTGCCGGCCTGCAACGAGGCGTAGCAGCGCACGGCCGCGGGCGGGCGGCCGGCGCTCGACCGGGGCACGGCCTCACTATTGGCTCAGCCGCAGGGCTGGGATCGCGGGCGCTCAGCCGTCGCCGATGGAGATGCTGATGCTGCCGGAGGGGTGCAGCGAGCAGTAGGCGCTGATGGCGGCTACCTCGTTGAACGAATGCTCGGACTGTTCGCCGGGCCCGATCTCGAACGGGCCGATGGTGTGCGCCACCGAGTCACGGTTCACGATGATCAGCACATCGCGCAGCGTGAAGTCCAGCTCGTCGGGAATGACCTCGACGTCATCGCCGGCTGCGATCGCGTCAGCCGTCCCCGGCGGTATGTCGATGGTGTAGGTGTCGCCGGGGGGCTGGTCGACGAAGCGCGCCACCACCACGGGGATCGCCGCGATCAGCAGCCCGCCCACCAGGTACAGCAGCAAGGTGCGCTGGTTCGGCCAGCCCCGGTCACGCCGCGGTGCCGGGCGCACATCGGGTGCCCCAGTCTGCTCATCGTCGTCGTCGGCATCGGCGCCCGGGAGCGCAGAGGCGTCTCGCTCACCGTCCGCCCCAGTCGGCGACGAGGCGTTGCGCCGCTCGATCACGCCTCCATCCTCGCAGGTGCGTCGCGCCCAGCGGTCCCGCTCAGTCGTCGGACCAGGTGCGGGCGTCGGGATCGTCCCGGTCGAAGTAGCTGCGCACCGCGGTGCGCGAGCTCTCGCTCTTGCCCATGTAGCCGACCGCCACATGGTCGAGGTGGTTGATCGCCCGGCCGAGCGGCATCGCCTGCGCGTTGATCGACGCCTTCGACGACGTCACCGGCACCGGCGGCTGGTTCACAATCGCCGCAGCCAGGCGCTCAGCCGCGGGCACCAGCTCGTCGTCGCCGGACACCGTCTCGGTGAAGAAGCCCCACCCGTCGAGCTCTTCCATCCCGTAGGTGCGCCCGAGAATCAGCATCTCCTTGGCCCGGTGCGGCCCCACCAGGTTCACCAGCGCCGGCACCGAGTGCCACGTCAGGTTGAAGCCGATGCTGACCTCGTTGAGCGTCAGGCTCATCGACGGGCTGCCGATGCGGAAGTCGCACGCGGCCGGCAGCACCCCTCCCCCGCCGATCATGTAGCCGTGGCAGAGGCAGATCGTGACGGCGTTGAGGTGCATGAGCGTGTCGTACATGCGGGCGCCCGCCTTGGAGCCGAGCATGGCGTCGAGGCTAGTGCCCCGCCCCTGCTTCAGGTCGGCCCCCGAGGACAGGCTGCGGCCCTCGCCGCGCACGATCACCACCCGCACGCTCGGGTCGGCATCGAGCGCCAGGCACGCAGCATGCACGTCGGCGATCAGCTGAGAGTTGACGGCGTTGTGTACCTCAGGCCGGTTGAGCACCAGATGGCGCACCGGCCCGTCGCCGTCCACCCGCACGGTCCCGAACTTCGTGCCGGAGGCCGTCGCTGCATCGATCGCCATCGTTGTTGCCCCGTGTTCTCGCCGTCGCTGAGAGAAGTTTGGCATGCAACGTGGTACTCAAGCGCAGGCCGCAGACAGCGCTATACGAGGGCGCGGGCCCGGGCACAGGCGAATCTGTCGACGGCGTCAACCCCCCGCGGGCGCCGAGGTGCCGGACGCTTCCTGTCCGTCGAACATGCCGAATCCCGTCGGATCGCCGAGGTCGCCGAAATCGCCGATGATCTCGTCCGCGGGCGGTGCCTCGATGGTGATCTCGGTGTCGTAATCGTGGAAGTCGACCACTTGGCCCAGCTGGGGCATCTCGTCCGCCAGTTCATCGGTGCCCTGTGCGAATGCGCCCAGCAATCCCCTCAGCATCGAACCCAGATCGATGGATACGCGGCGCATCAGGGCGTTCTCATCCACCCAGAAACTCACGATCAGATCGTCAGGAAAGAAACCACTGAGCAGGAGTCCCGAAAGGCCGTCGCCGTCGTCGATCATCCCGGTCGAGGACGCTGCTTCCGCCAGGACGGCGAGATCGAGGGCCACATCGATTCGCGTCGTCGCTGTTCCGTCGAGCTCCTCCTCGCCCACGATCTCGGCCCCAGCGGCCGCTGCGAACAAGGCAGACAGGTCGGTCGGCGGCGGGCATTCCTCGCCGGCCACAGCCTGCGCCACGATCGACGACGGGCACAGCAGGCCGATTGCATCGGCTGTCTCTGAGCTAAGCGTGAACCAGCCATCGGGCGGCAGATCCGCGCCCGCCCGATCGCGCGACTCCGGCGGTGCCACAAGCCGGGCATACCCGAGGCCGTCCACGAAGCGGTACTCCATCTCGACACCCGATGCCGGGGCATCCTCGGGCGCGCCGGGATCAGCCTCCGACACCTCCTCGAGGTTGATGAACACCGCCACGTCTCCATCGGCGTCGGCTTCGAACCGCGCCATCAGCGGCGCCGCGTTCCCCTCAGGGCTCGGCAACGAGAGCGACATGGCGCCGCGGACGGAGCGGCCCAGGCTTGCCTCGGTGCTGGCATACAGCAATTCCATGGCATCGGTCGGCAATTCGCTGACTGCCGCGGTAGTCGCCGGTAGCGCAGCCGCTGCGGGAGTAGTGCTGGTCAGAGGCGCTGGAGCAGTCATCGGTGCGGATGTCGCTTGCGCCACGACATCTGCCTCATCTCCCTCACCAGCGCCACCGCATGCAGCGGTCGCTAGCGCGGCAGCCGCGAGAGCTGCCGCGAACCTCGCCTTGCGAGCCTTCACCGTCATCATCTCCTTGCCGGCGCCGGGGAGCCGAGGCGCAGGCGCCTCCGACACGAACCGGCCTTCTTCCAGTATCTCAGCAGGCCGTGTCCGCGGACGGCCACCTGTTTCGGTCGGCTGCAGTGCCGAAACTTATGCCGTGGAACTCGGATCGAGGATCGGATCGTCGAAGAGGCCTAGGAATCCCAAGTCCTCAAGCCACTCACCGAACTCGCCGACGATCCGGTCGGGCGGGGGCGCCTCGATGGTGATGTCAGCGCCGAAGTCGTAGGAGTCCGTCACCACGACGGTCGTCGGCGCCTCGTCGATCTCTTCCCCGAGCGCTTCGCTCAACGCTTCGAAGTTCAGCGTGAGTTCCATGCGGATGCGATGCACCCGAAGTTCGTCGTCAATCCACAGCTCGATGGGCAACTCGCTGGGCATCAATGCAAGCGTCAGGCCCAGCAATCCGCCATCGACAGCTTCGCCAAGGGCCTCTTCCATGAGCGATCTGAAGTCAAGCGCTGACTGAACCCTGATCGTCTCGGCCCCGCGCACGGTTTCGCGTCCGACGATGGTGGCTTCAAGCACGAAATCCGCCATCTCCGAAAGATCGTTCGGCGGCGCGCACTCATCGCTGACAAGTCCCGAAGCCGGCACCGGAGGGCCGCAGTCGACACCCAGCAGCTCCATCGTCTCGCGGCCCACTGTCATCCAGCCATCGGGCAACTCGATGCCCGAACCCTGGAGCAGCTCCTCGGCAATGCTGAGCCGGGCGTACACGACATCGTCGACCGTGAGAATCTCGACAATCGACTGAGACTCAGGGTCGTACGATCGCACTCCGGTTCGGATGAAGGCGTGCGTGTTGCCGTATTCGTCGATCTCGGAATACTGCTCCTGCGTAAGGCGCTCGGCAGCGCCCGTGTAGGTAGCGGTGCGGACTCGGCTGGATTCTGTGCGTTCTGTGCTCATGGCCGCTATCACGAGTTCTCGGGCAGTGAGCTCTGTCGGATCGAGCCTGTCTGCACCGGCCAAGCCGTCGGCCCAGTCTCCGGCGATCACTTGTTGATCGCGCCATAGCGGTCTGGTCGCAACCGGTGGGTCCGACTGCCAGTAGCCCCAGCAGACAGCCTGGCCGCCAGCGCGCAACCCGCACGAGTAGGAGTCACCAGAGGCGACTGCTGTGAACGAACCACCCGGCGCATCAAGCTGCCCGGCGTCGTTCCTGCCCCAGCACACCACCTCACCGCCTGCGCGCAACCCACACGAATAGCCGAAGTCGGCTGACACGGCAGAGAACGAGCCGTGGGGCGGGTCAAGCTGCCCGTAGGTGTTGTCGCCCCAGCAGACCACCTCGCCGCCCGGGCGCAACCCGCACGAATGGTGGTAGCTGGCGGCGATGGCGACGAAAGAACCCCCCGGCGCGTCGAGCTGGCCGTCGTGGTTCCTGCCCCAGCAGACCACCTCACCGCCCGGGCGTAACCCACACGAATAGCCGGCACCCGCAGCCACGGCCGTGAACACACCGTCCGGCGCGTCAGGCCGACGGTCCCAAGAACCTCCCCAACAGACCACCTCGCCGCCGACGCGCAACCCGCACGAATGTGTACCGCTGGCGGACACCGCGGCGAAGGCACCGCCGGGCACATCGAGTTGCCCGTAGCGGCCGTCACCCCAGCAAACCACCTCGCCGTCGCTGCGCACGCCGCAGGAATGGCTATCGCCGACGGTCACAGCGCTGAACCGACCCTGGGGCGCGTCAAGCTGGCCGTGACGGCCCTCACCCCAACAGACCACCTCGCCGCTGGCGCGCAGCCCGCACGCGTGGTCTGAACCAGTGGCGACCATTTCGAGCCGCGCATCGGGCGGGTCAAGCTGGCCGTCGTAGTAGGTGCCCCAGCAGACCACCTCTCCATCAATGCGAATTCCACATGCATGCCGGTCGCCAGCGGATACCGCGACGAACGAACCCCCCGGCGCGTACAGCTCCCCGTCAAGCGCCCCTGCCCAGCACACCAGCTCACCGCCGGAACGCAGCCCGCACGAGTAAAGGCCACCGGCTGTCACGGCAACGAACGAACCCTCAGGAACGTTCGGCTGCAGGCTGCCCCTGTCGCCCCAGCAGACCACCTCACCACCGGTGCGCAGCCCGCAAGAATGAACGTCGACAGCAATCTGAGCGAAAGAACCCTCCGGCGCGTCAAGCTGCCCGTCCGTGTTGTAGCCCCAGCAGACCACCTCACCACTCGTGCGCAGCCCGCAGGAATGAAAATAGTCGACAGCAACATCAGCGAAGGGGCCCTCCGGCGCATCGAGCTGCCCGGATGCGTTGTTGCCCCAGCAGACCACCTCACCGTCGCTTCGCACACCGCAGGAATGGGCAAAGCCAGCAGCAACCGCAATGAATGAACCCTCCGGCGCATCGGCCTGCCCGCGAGAGTTGCGGCCCCAGCAGACCACCTCACCACTCGTGCGCAGCGCGCACGCATGGTGGCCGACCGACACTGCAGCGAATGAGCCATCTGGTGCCTCAAGCTGCCCGGCTGCGTCATCGCCCCAGCAGACCACCTCGCCCGAAGTGAGCAGCCCGCAGGAAAAGTCGTTCCCGGCGGACACGGCGGTGAAGGCGGTCGGGAACTCGATGTCTGCAAGCGCTGTCCAGCGATCCTTGACAGCGAGCACCGGCCCGTCCGGACGCTGCGCGGCAGTGGGCTGTGCCAGCAGCGCCGCCACCAGCAGGATTGCTGTCGCACCCACGATGCCTGCGCGCAATCTCATCGGCACATTCTGGCCGCGTTCCAGAGGAAACCGCTGCACAACACGTCATTGGCTGCCAACGGCATCGCTACTCGAGGACTTCGACCAGAACACCGAATGGCGTGCCGACAATGCCGACGCGAGCAGGTCGCCGCCGCTTCGTGCAGCCTCGTCCGGGCTACAGCGGGTGGGGGCCGGGGTCCATGCCGAGGCGGGTGCGGCCGTAGGCCTCGCCGACCGTGTCGAGATCGGCGACCTGGTGCTGGGAGGCCATCGTCACGTCCCGGAAGGACTGCTGCAGGCGGCTGCCGTCGAAGACTGCCCGCCCGCCGGCGGCCGTGGTAATCCGGTCGAGCGCCCGGCGGCACAGCTCGATGGCGTAGCTGCCCTGGTATTTGGCGTGGGCTCGCAGCGCCTTGGAGTCGTCGCCTTCGGCGGCCCGGCGGAGCAGGCCGATCGTGTCGTCGATGAGCAGCTCGGCGGAGCGCACCTCGGTATTGGCCTCGGCGAGGCGCATGTGCAGCCCTGGCCGGCGGGACTTGGCCGTGCCCATGTAGCGATCGTCCTGGACACCGAAGCGTTCGGCGGCATCGTCGAGCCCGGCCCGGGCGAGCCCGAGCGCCGTAGCCGCGACGTGCACCGCCAGCCCGGGCAGCACGGGCGTGTGGTACAGCGATGTGCGGTGGCGGGCCGACCACGGCGAGCGGGCGCCGAGCAGCTCGCCGGAGTCGAGCATGCGGTGGGTGGGCACGAAGGCCTGCTCGGCCACCACATCGCACGAGCCGGTGCCGCGCAGGCCGATCGCGTACCAGTTGTCATCGACTTCGATGTCAGCGCGGGGCATCACCACGTGGATCAGGCGGGGTCGCTCCCCCGGCTCGAGCACCTGCGAGCCAAGCAGGAACCAGTCGCCCCAGACCGCTCCGCTGGTGAACGGCCAGCGCCCGTCGACGAGCCAGCCGCCGTCGCATTCGGTGGCCGAACCCACCGGGGCCAGCGAGCCCGGCACGATCGAGTCGAGGTCGGCCCCGTACACCTCGTCTTGGAGTTCCTCGCTCATCGAGCCGAGCATCCAGCTGTGCCCCACCAGCACCATCAGCACCCAGGCCGCAGCGCCGTCGTACAGGGCGGCCTCGCGCACGTTGGCCACCATGTCGGCGAGCGTGAGCTCGTCGCCCCCGACTCGCTCGGGCACCAGCAGCCGCAGCGCTCCCGAGTCGCGCAGCGCCGCGAGGGAGTGCTCGGAGAGGTGGCGGTGCTCTTCGTTCCAGGCGGAGTGCTCAGCGAGCACCGCACCGGTGCGACCGTCGATCCGCAGCTCCCGACCCGAACCGTCCGAAGCGGCAGCGCTTTGTGCCTCGTCGACCGTCATCTCGCTATTCCTAACGCACTGCTGCGTCTATTGCATTCCGCAGCAGCTTCTCGAACGAGCTGCCATCTCGCGCCCGACCCCTCCGCACGACCCGTCGTTGCGCTCGGGCACTCGGTTGCGACGGGCGGGGTGCGGGTCCGCACGGCTGTGCTTGCGCGGTCGCGCTACTTCACTACGCCCGAGGCACGCAGCTCGGCGATGGCGTCGGTCGACCTGCCGAGCTCGCTCAGAATCTGATCGGTGTCGGTGCCGCGCTCGACCGCGTGGCGCAGCTCGGGCATGCCGGCAGCGAACAGTGCAGCGGGGCGGTGCTGGCGGATCGGACCGACGATGGGGTGGTCCACTTCCCGCACCACTCCGGAGTGCTGCACCTGCGGGTCGGCGGCGATCTCGTCGGGGCGCAGGGCCGGCGCCACCGGCACGTCGGCTGCGATGAGCCGCTCGACCACGTCGTCGCGGGCCACATCGGCCACCACCTCGCCGAGCGTGTCGATCATGTCGCCGAAATGCGCTGCCCGCGGGCCGGCTTCGGCGAAGCGAGGATCGGTGAGCAGGTCGGGCCGGTCGAACGCATCGGCCACGCCCTTCCAGTGCGCATCGGTGAGCGGCATGACGGCCACGTAGCCGTCCCGGCAGCCCAGCAGGCGGTAGTCAGCCAGCAGGTTCGGGCGATGGTCGGCGTCGTCGGCCAGCACGGTGTGATCCATCATCGCGTCGGGCCACATGAAGCTGACCGCCGAGTCGAGCAGCGACAGCTCCACGTGCTCGCCCCGGCCGGTGCGCTCCCGCGCGAACAGCGCCGCGCACACGGCCTGGGTCCAGGTCAGCGAGGTGACCTTGTCGGGGATGAAGCTCTTGACGAACTGCGGCTCGCCGTCGCCGCCCTGCACAGCGGCAATGCCCGACCAGCCCTGGATGACTGCGTCGTAGGCAGGGCGCTTCGAATAGGGCCCATCACGGCCGAACCCGCTGATCGACACGTAGATGATCTTGGGGTTGCGCTCGCGCACGTCGGCTTCGCCGATGCCGAGCCGCTCGGCCACGCCGGGGCGGTATGCCTGCACGAACACATCAGCGGTGGCCAGCAGATCGGACATGAGCTCACGGCCCTGGGGCGAGGCGATGTCCATGGCGAGCGAGCGCTTGCCGGCGTTGATGTTGGCGAACCAGCCCGACATGCCGTTCCGGCTCGACCCGAACATCCGCAACGGATCGCCGACCACCAGGTCCTCCACCTTGATGACCTCAGCGCCCTGCGACGCCAGCAGGTGCGAACCGCCAGGTGCGGCAATGAACGTGGCGATCTCCACAACGCGGATGCCCGCCAGCGGCCCCTGCGGCACTCCCGACTCGACCGCTGTCACCGTCTATGCCCCGAACAGCACTGCCGGGCAGTCATCGCAACCCAGTGCTCCGGTGAGGCGTCGGCCAAGCGAGCCGTCTGCGAGCACAGACGCGTCCATTCAGCAGGGCTTGCTGCCGCGCATCCTGTGCGGCGACCACGCGAGGAACCGCGTGCTGCGGGCGCCGAAGGCGCCCAAGCCGCCGTGGGCGAGGAAGCCCACCGAGTTCAAACCCCCGAACGAGATCACCCCGATGCTGTTGAGACCGCCGATCGAGATGATCCCGATGGAGTTCGCACCTCCGATGGACACGATGCCGATGGCATTCCACCCGCCGAACGCGACGATCCCGATGCCGTTGTTGGTGCCCACAGCGATGGCCGCGCTCTCGCTCATCGGAACGTCGTCGAGCAGACCCCACTGGGTCAAGCCGAACATCAGCGCTAGGCCGCCAGCCAGCAACACCGCCCACAAGAACGTCAGCCCCCGCATCTTGTCGAGCTCATGCCCGTCCAGTTCTCCGACCATCGCAAGCCCCCTCGTCGATGCCCCGCGCCACCGCCGAACCTAACCCACCGTCCCGACTCGCCGCCCGGCCACTGTTCAACCGCGAAGCGGGCGTCCACGACCACTGCGCCAGCGACCGCGCTCAACAGCGGAGTCGGCTGGTAGCACGCGTGCGGGCTGCGCGAGGATGGCACGCTGTCCTGCAGGTGGACCCGGTTCATGCCGCGTCCGGACTACGTGCGACGGGAGCAGGGATGGACATCCTGGTCATTGGGGGGACGGGGCCGACTGGGCCCCACATCGTGAACGGTCTGGTCGACCGCGGTCACACCGTGACGATCCTGCACACGGGCCGCCACGAGGTCGACACCATCCCCGATCATCTCGAGCACATCCACACCGATCCGTTCGATGAGGATGCGTTCCGGTCGTCGATCGAGGGACGCAACTTTGATGCCGTCTTCGCGATGTACGGCCGGCTGCGGTCGATCGTCAAGGTGCTCGTCGGCCGGACTCCTCGCCTGTTCTCCATCGGCGGCGTGCCCGCATACAGCGGGTTCTCCGAGCCTGCGACGAAGTTCCCCGAGGGGATGTCGATCCCCACGCATGAGAACGACGAGCTCGTCACCGATGAGCGATCAGGGCCCAAGCCGCTCAAGATCGCCGAGTCCGAGGAGCTGACGTTCTCGCTGCACCCCGACGCCACCCACTTCCGGTACCCCTACATCTACGGTCCCAATCAGGTGCTGCCGCGGGAGTGGACGCTGGTCAAGCGTGCACTCGACGGCCGGCGGCAGCTCATCATGCCCGACGGCGGTCTCACGGTGATGACGTCGGCGTTCGTCGAGAACGCCACATCGGCAGTGCTGCTGGCGGTGGATCACATCGACCGCTCGGCGGGCGAGATCTACAACGTGGGCGATGATCAGCAGTTCACCTACGCGCAGATCGCGGAGATCGTGGGCGACGAGTTCGGCAATCCCTTCGAGCTTGTCTCGGTTCCGTGGGAGCTCGCCCCAACGGCCGGGCCGTTCATTCACAATCACTCCTCGACGCACCGCATCCTCAGCACCGAGAAGCTCCGCCAGCAGCTCGGGTACCGCGACAAAGTGGACCCCACCGAAGGGATACGGCGCACCGTGCGCTGGCAGGCGGAGCACCTGCCCGGCAACGAGGACGCCGTGACCCGGCTGCAGGATCCGTTCGATTACGCCGCCGAGGATGCGTTGATCGCTGCGGCGGAGCGATTCGCGGCCGAGGTCGGGCGCATCGAATGGGCGCAAACGCCGGGCTGGAGCTTCGGCTACTACGGACCACACGAGAACCCCGGCGGCCGCCGCGGCAGCTTCCGGGCGTGAGGAGGAACTGTGACGGCGACGATTGCTGAGCTGGCGGCGGGCTACCGGGATGGGTCCCGGTCGCCGGTGGAGGCCACCGAGGAATGCCTGACGGCGATTGCGTCGCTGGACGGACGGGTGGGGGCTTGGCAGGCGGTGTACGCGGATGAAGCCCGGGCGTCGGCCGAGGCTGCGGAGGCGGCGCTGGCCTCGGCACGCAGCTCTGGGCAGCTCCCCGGAGCGGATGGACCGTCGAGCATGTCTGGCGAGGCCTTGGGGCCGTTCTTCGGGGTGCCGTTCGCGCTGAAGGACATTGTGGAGGTCGAGGGCCGGGTGACCACGGCGGGCTGCGCCGAGTGGGCCGACCGGGTTTCGCCGGTGACGGCGGTGATCGCGCAGCGCCTGCTGGACGCGGGCGGGGTCCTGCTGGGCAAGACCAAGACCGTCGAGTTCGCCATGGGCGGCTGGGGCACCAACCAGCACATGGGTACGCCGTGGAATCCGTGGGATGCCGATGTGCTGCGCACGCCCGGCGGCTCGTCGTCGGGATCGGGTGCGGCGGTAGCGGCCGGCATGGCGCCGTGCGCTGTCGGCACCGACACGGGCGGATCGGTGCGGCTGCCGGCTGCCCTGTGCGGGATCGTCGGGCTGAAGACCACCGAGGGCCTGCTGCCGATCGACGGCATCGTTCCCCTGTCGCACACGCTGGACACGCCGGGGCCGCTGACCCGAACAGTGCTGGACGCTGCGCTCATGTTCGACGCCATGGCGGGCACGCCAGCCGCCGAAGTCGAGCGTGACTGGCTGGCCGGTGCCGGTCGCTACGGGGCGCTGCGGGCGGCGCTCGACAGCGGACTGGGCGGGCAGCGCATCGGCTGTCTGAACGATGCCGAGCGTTCGGGCGTGGATGCCGCGCAGCTCGCTGCTTACGACGCTGCACTCGAGGTGCTGGTAGGGCTGGGTGCCGAGGTAGTGGCCTTCGACCCGCCGACCTCGTTCGAGGAGATGAAGAACACCCGCTTCGTGATCGTGACGGCCGAGTCGTACCACTACTACGGCGAGCTCATGGAGGATCCGAGCTCGAAGGTCGACGAACGGGTGCGAGCCAGGGTGCTGCCGGGCGCCGGCATCTCCGCCAACGAGTACATCGCGGCGATGGTGCAGCGGCGCACCGACCTTGCCGAGTTCGCCGAGGCGTTCGAGGGCTTCGACGCGATGGTGACGCCCACCACGCCGATGCTGCCGCTGCCCGTCGACGAGGCCGACGAGACGAACACCCCGGCGCTGTTCACCCGGGCCGGCAACTTCTTGGCGCTGTGCTCGACGACCGTGCCGACGGGGGTGTCGCCGGCGGGACCGGCGGGTGGCTTGCCGACGTCGATCCAGTTCATGTGCCGGGGCGGCGACGAGACGCTGTCGCTGTCGCTGGCAGCGGCGTACGAGGCGGCTCGCGGCCCCATGCCCACGCCGCCGCTGTGGGCCGGCGGCTGAGCGGCCGCGTGCGGTGAGCGGCGCGGCCGGCCAGCGTCAGACGGTTGACGACGAGACCAGGAGCATTCGCCCATGAAGATCACCTGGATGCGCACCGGCGCCGACGGCCAGACCACGTTCGAGGATCTGGAGATCGCCACGACCCGAGGCGAGCGCGGCAACGAGACGCCGCTGTTGCCGATCGAGGGTGTGTTCTTCCGCACTGGCCAGCCGGCACTCGACATGGACTTCCACAACGCTCCGCGCCGGCAGCTCGTGATCCCGCTCGGCGGCGAGCTCGAAGTCGAGGCCGGCGACGGGACGGTGCGCCACATTGGAACCGGCGATGCACTGCTGGCCGACGATCTCACGGGACAGGGACACAAGTCGCGGTTCATTCCCGACGGCGCCACGGTGGTATTCGCAGTGCTGGGTGACGACGCAGATCCGGCTGCTTGGCGCGCCTGACACCGGCGGCGCTCAGGCAGACTCAGCCAGAGACAATCACGAAGAACCGAGGAGCACGGCTATGGGCAAGGCAACGGTGATCGGCAGCTTCACGTGTCAAGACGGCAAGGCTGACGAGATGGAGGCGGTGCTGGCTTCGATGGTCGAGGCCGCCCGCGACGAGCCGGGCGTCGAGATCTACTCGTACCACCGCGGCGAGGGAAACCAGTTCTGGTTCTTCGCTCTCATGAGCGACGCTGAGTCGATGCAGCACCACGGCCAGACCCCCGCCATGCAGGAGGCCATGGCGGCGTTCGGTCCGCTGATGGGGTCTCCGCCGCAGATGCAGATGACAACGCCGGTCGCAGCCATCGGACTCGATCTCTAGCGCAATGCGTCGGCCACGATGATCGACAAGCGGGCCGCGGGCGCAGCCGAGGCCGTTGCGGCGACGGTGGTGCAGGCTTCATCGGTGGATGCGCCGGGTTCGCAACCCTGCGACCGACGTGGCGCCGCAGGGTGTCGAGGTGATCGAGACGCACCCCGATGGTCGCTCGACGAGGTCGCCGCCCGCACTGATGCACCGGTTCGGGACACCCGTCCCGGTGCCGACGGCACCTGACGGAACGAGCCTGGCGGACAGCCGTAGGGTGGGCGGCGTGCTGGCGGTGCTGATCCTGTTGCTCATCTCGGTGCCGCTGCTGGAGCTGTTCGTGATCGTGCAGGTGGCTGGCGGTCTCGGCGCCGGCCAGACCATCCTGCTGCTGGTCGTGGTGTCCGTCGTGGGTGCCTGGATGGTGCGGCGCTCCGGGCTCGGCGTGCTGAACCAGATCCGCACCCGCTTGGCGCAAGGTGAGATTCCCGGCAATGAACTCGTGGACGGGCTGTTGATCCTGCTGGCCGGCGCATTCATGCTCACACCCGGCTTCCTGACCGACGCTGCCGGGCTGATCATGCTCTTTCCGCCGACCCGCAAGGTCGTACGCTCGGTACTGGTGCGTCGCTATGCCAAGCGAGTCGATATCGCTGGCTGGCCCGGCGCACAGGGCAGTCCTGGCGGTCCTCGTCGCTTCGGCTCCCCCCTCGACGCCGAGAGCTACACGAAGGACACCGATGACCGGTCCAACTGACTTTCCAGAACCCCATGGCATGGAGAGCGCGCCTTCTGAGGGCCTGATTCCGCTGAAGGATCGACTGCCGCTGGGCGTCGCGCTGCTCGCGCTCATTGTGGCGATCGCAGCGCTGGTGGTCGCCCTCGGAGACTCCGACGACAACACCACTGCGGCAGTTGATGACCAGCCTGAGGCCACCGCCGTCACACCGGCGCCCGTGACAACCGCACCGGCCCCGATTCCCACCACCACCATCGGCACGGTCCAGACGCTGCCGCCCGCGCCTACGACGACGTCCGCGCAGCAAGTCGTGACCGCGACGACGGTGGCTGAAACCGATGAGGGGGCCGAGCAGCGTCTGGTGCTGTCGGTCGTGGGCATCGGCTACGACAGCACGCTCAACGTGCGCGAGGAACCGGGCGGTCAGATCGTGACCAAGCTCGATTCAGCGGGTACAGGCATCGTTCCCACCGGCACGCGGCAAGAGGTGTCCGGGGTGCTCTGGCACGAAGTGCACGCAGCCGGCGTGATCGGCTGGGTCAGCGGCGACTATGTGACTCCGCTGGGCGCGACCGTCGACACCACGACCGAGATCGTGGCGCGCCTCGGCCAGACGCCCAGCGCGCCGAACCTTGCGGCGCTGGGGCGGGCCGTCGCAGGGGCCGTGGCATCGGAAGAGCCAGAATCGCGCGTGAGGATCTCGGGCGAGCCCACCGTCGGCGAACTCAGCGAGGTCACGATGGATGTCGTCGGTCAGCCTGACGATTCGATCCGCGGCTTCCGGCTGCACGTGTTCGCCACCCGCAACAGCAACGGAACGTTCACGCTGCGCAACGTCGAGGGCACCGTGATGTGCTACATCGACCGCGGCGTCAGCGCTCAGGGTCTCTGCAACTGACGGCACCGGCAGCGGCAGACCCCGAGAGGCTCTCGTGCAAGGCGTTCGCCTGAGGGCACTCGTAGTCGCCATTGTCGGCGTCGTGGCCTTCGTGCCCGGCTGGATCGCCTACGCAGCCATCGACCATCCCCTCGTCGGCACGCCGTACGGCGTCGCGCTGGGAGTGTGCACGGCGGTGGCGGTGCTGAGCTGGATGGCGTCGTTCCTGACACGGGACGCCTCCTGGGTGGACCGGCTGTGGTCGATCGTGCCGGCGCTGTACTGCGGGATCGTTCTCGCCGACGTGGGACTCGACTCGGCTCGGATCACCGTGATGACAGCGCTGGCATGCGTGTGGGGGGCACGACTCACCTTCAACCTCATCCGCCGGGGCGGGTGGCGGCGCGACAGCGAGGACTACCGGTGGAGCTATCTCCGAGAGCAGCTCAGCCAGCGGGGAATATTCGGCCGGCGGATCGGCGAGGTGGGCTTCCAGGTCTTCAACGTGCTCTTCGTGTCATTCGGCCAGATGGCGCTCGTCTGGCTGTTCACGTCGCCGGTACACCAAGCGTGGCTGCACGCCGAGGTGCCGCTGGGCTGGCTGGATTACGGCGCGATCGTGGCGTTCCTGGTGCTGCTGCTGCTCGAGATCGTCGCCGATGAGCAGATGTGGCGATTCCAGCAGAACAAGGCGCGGCTCGTGGCCGAGGGCGCCGATGTGGAGCGGCCGTTCATCACCGAGGGGCTGTTCCGCTACTGCCGCCATCCCAACTGCACCTGCGAGCAGGCCATGTGGATCGTGTTCTACCTGTTTGCGATCTCGGCGTCGGGCCAGCTGTGGCACTGGACCGGGCTGGGCTGGGTACTGCTGCTGCTGCTGTTTGCGGTGTCGACGAGGCTCACCGAGAGGATCTCGTCCGAGAGGTATGCCGCCTACAGCCGTTACCAGGCTGCGGTGCCGATGTTCGTGCCGAACCCGCTCAACCCGAGGCGGCGGCGGGCGCAGCCGGTGTACGTGTAGCGCTGCCACAAAGAGGCCGGCGTGCGGCCGGGTGGCGAGGCGGACCGGCGATACGAGCTGCTAGGCGGGTTCGGGCATCTCGGCGGTGCCGTATCCCTCGTCCACCACGCCTTCGGTGAAGAAGGCTTCCCACCACAGGCCGTTGGGGTCGGTGACCCACGACTTGTGCTGGAGCTGGTAGCCGCACACCAAGTCATCCTGGTCGGACCGGGGCAGGGCGGCCGCATCGATGTGGGAACGCAGATCGGTGAGCTCGTCGTGCGTTTCCACCTGGATGCCGTAGTGGGCCGAGCCCGGCTGCCCGTCGCCGTGGGTGTCGAGCGAGAAGTTGACGCTGGGATCGTCGAGCATCCACTTGGCGTAGTCGTGGCGCCGCAGCGTGGGCTTGCAGCCGAACAGCCGGGTGTAGAACTCGATCGACTCGTCAAGGTCGTCGACCTGCAAACCGATGTGCATGCGCCGCATGGCTCGAACGATAGGGCGCGACATGGCACGAACGAAAGGACAGTGCCGGACGTATGTCTGGCCTGAACTGTGCTGGCCGACATCCGGCGATGTGGCGGATGCTGCGATGGCCCTCGCGGGCAGTTCTTGCGGCAGACTCTTCGGCGCTGCCGACGCGCTGCCCGTCGCGTCGCCAGCAGGAGCAGTGCCCACGATGCCGTTTGCGACCGTCAACACGTTCAATTCGACCGGGTCTGAAGCTGGCCTGCAATCCGATCCGAAACAGATCGAGCTCTACTACGAGACGCATGGCGACGCGGCCGATCCGGCGCTGTTGCTGGTGAACGGTTATTCGTCGCAGATCCTGGGTTGGTATCCCGGCTTCCGGGAGCAGCTCGCCGAGCAGGGGCGGTTCGTGGTGAGCTTCGACAACCGTGATGTCGGCCTGTCGACGCACTTGGACGGCGTCGAGGTGGACCTCGGTGCGGTGAGCAAGGCCGCCGTGAAGGCTGCGGCCGCCGGTGAGCCCATGCCGCCGGTGCCTTACACGCTGTCCGACTTCGCCGATGATGCCGTCGGACTGCTCGACCATCTGGGCATCGAGGCGGCGCACATCGCCGGGGTGTCGATGGGCGGGATGATCGTGCAGCAGACGGCGATCGATCACCCCGACCGGGTGCTGTCAATGACATCGATCATGTCGACGACCCGCGAGCCGGGCTACTTCGAGGCCACGCCCGAAGCCATGGCAGCGCTGACGACGCCGCCGCCGCCCGACCGCGAGGGGTACATCGCGGCCAGCGTTGCTTCTCGCAAGATCAGCTCCAGCCCGCGCCACTTCGACCCCGACCAGGCAGCCGAGATGGTGGCCGCCTCGTACGACCGCATGTACTACCCCGAGGGTCTCCCGCGCCAGATGGCAGCCGTGCGGTGCTCGCCGCTCGGGGTCGAGGCACTGCGCCGGCTGGGTGTGCCGACGCTGGTGATCCACGGCCGTGACGACCCGCTGATCATGCCGAACGGCGGTGAGCGCACGGCCGAACTCGTGCCGGGGGCCAACCTGCTGATGGTGGGTGACATGGGCCACGACCTGCCGAAGCCGCTGTGGCCGATCCTGATCGATGCGATCATCAGCCACACTGCCTACGCGGAGACTGCCCACGCGGAGACATCATGAAACTCTTGGCCTTTGCCGCCTCCAACAGCAGCCAGTCGATCAACCGGCAGCTCGTCGACTACGCCATCGGGCTGCTTGCCGACGGCGAGATCGAGGGCGTGCCGGCCGGAGCGCTGGAGATCAGCACGCTCGACCTGAACGACTTCGAGATGCCGATCTACAGCCTCGACCGGCAGGAAGCCGGCGGCATACCGCAGGCGGCGCACGACTTCTACAACACGCTCGGGGCGGCCGATGCGCTGCTGATCTCGTTCGCCGAGCACAACGGGTCGTACACGGTCGCCTTCAAGAACGTCTTCGACTGGGCATCACGCATCGACATGCGGGTGTACCACGACAAGCCGATCGTGATGCTGTCGACGTCGCCTGGTGGCGGCGGGGGCGGGTTCGTGCTGCGCGCCGCCGGCCACCTGGCCGGGTATTTCGGCAACGAGGTGCTGGCCAGCCTCGCCATCCCCCGGTTCGGCGAGAACTTCGACACCGAAGCGGGTGTTCTGTCCAACTCCGACCTCGACGCCCAGCTACGAGAGGCCTTGGCCACGCTGTCTGGGCTGTTGCCCTGATACGCCCGCGACTCTGCGTCGTGAGGCCCGCCGGGATCACTGCGTCAGCGGATGCAGCAGGCGAGCGCATGGTGATTTCGGTGAGCTTGTCTCTGTTGCGAAGCGCTACGGGCCGTGCGACCGCTTCGTCGGTACGGTGCACTATGGCCGAGGTGCTGGGTGCCCGCGACTGACACCACGGTGCTCATCGTGGGTGCGGGGCCGGCCGGGCTGTCGATGGCGATCCTGCTCGGTCGTCTCGGGATCGATGCGATCGTCGTGGAGCGTCGCAGCGGCATCAACCCCCATCCCCGCGCACGGTCGGTCAACGTGCGGACCGCTGAGCTGATGCGCCAGTGGGGCGTGCTGGATGAGATCGAGGCCGCGAGCCTGCCGCTGCCGTGGACCGAGCAGTTCGTGTACTGCGAGACGCTGGCGGGCACTGAGATCGGCCGTGTGGTCACGGGCGTGCAGCCGGTGGTGAACGGCGTGGAGCTGTCGCCGGCGCCGTGGCTGCTGACCTCGCAGGACCGGATCGAGGAGATCCTGCTGCGCCGGCTGGCGGGCATGGACGAAGTGCAGATCTGCTGGGACACCGAGCTCGTCGAGGTGACCCAGGGCGACGGGCAGGTGACTGCCGAGGTGCGCGACCCATCGGGCTCGCGGCATCTGACGGCGCGTTGGCTGGTCGGGGCCGACGGGGCGGCGTCGAACGTGCGGCGGAGCCTCGACATCGAGATGGACGGCATTGCCAGCTTCGGCACGATGATCAACTGCCAGTTCTACGCCGACCTGAGCCCGTGGACCGATCATCGCCCCGCTGCCCTGTACTGGACGACAAGCCCGGCCCGCAACGTGTTCCAGAAGATCGACACCGACAACCGTTGGCTGTGCCAGCTCAACTACGACCCGTCAACCCATCGGGCGGAGGATTTCAGCACCGAGACGGCGGCGCAGTGGATCCGACGTTCGATCGGGCCGGATCTTCCTGAGGACTTCGACCTGCGGGTCACTGATGTCATTCCCTGGGTCATGTCCTCGACGGTGGCTGAGCGGTTCCGGGATGGGCGGGTGTTCCTGATCGGCGATGCGGCGCACCAGTTGCCGCCGACGGGTGGCTTCGGCATGAACACGGCTGTGCAAGACGCCCACAACCTGGCGTGGAAGTTCGCTGCGGTGGCCGGCGGCCATGCCGGCGAGGGGTTGCTCGGCACCTACGAGACCGAGCGGGCGCCCGTCGCCCAGTACAACGCTGACCGGTCTCGTGAGAACTCCCGGAGCGTGGGGCGGATCCGGCGGTTGGTCGAGTCGGGCACGGCGACCGTCGAGCAGAAGCGCGAGGCCCTGCGAGCCTCCACGCAGTACGGCAACTGGCTCGGGATGGACCTGGGGCTGCGCTACGACAAGGGGTGCCTGATTCCTGACGGCACTGAGCCCCCGCAGGTGGATGACCCGGTTTCCGAGTATGTGCCGACGGCCCGGCCGGGACATCGTGCTCCCCATCTGCCGATCGATCTGGAAGGTGCGACATCGACGCTGGATCTCTACGACACGCAGTTCGTGCTCCTGTGCGGTGCCGCCGTCGACATCGAGGCTGCGATTGACGGGGCGCACGCAGAGGCTGACGGCGTCCAGCTGGGTGCAGCGGCTGAGACAGAGGTCGACGCAAATCGCGACAGCGGCGACGCGCACCCGGCGCTGCGCGTCCTGTGGTTAGGTATCGACCTCGACGACCCCAGCGGTGGGCTAGCGGCCACCTACGGCATTGGCGAGGAGGGTGCGGTGCTCGTGCGACCCGACGGCCACGTCGCGTGGCGGGATCCGCAGACGACCGGCGCGACCGCCATGGCCGCGCTCAACAGCCTGCTTATGCACTGACGGCCAGCTACGAGCCGGGTTCGCTTGCGACGCCGCGACGCGATCTCGGATGTCGAGGTTCTTGACTCTCACTTGCTCGCTGCCTTTGAGAGCCATTCAGCACCTCGCCTGCGCCCATCGGCTCGGCGTTGCCGGCGGCCGGCTGAGGGGATCGCGGCGTTGGGTTAGGGCTCCCACAGCAGGGTGTCGGCCATGAACTGGCTCCAGGCGAACCAGAACGACTGGTGGCCTTCGATCGGTTCACCGGCGGCGTCGACCGCACGCACCCCGCCGCCGTCGAGCTGCAGCGTGACACCGCTGAGCTCCACCATCCCGCCAGCTTCGAGCGCGGCCACGGCCGCTTCGACGGGGAACGCAACCGGCGTGCCGTCGTCGAGCACCACGCCGAAGACCTGATCCTGCACGCTGAGACGCTCATCGACATCGCCGACCGGGAAGATCGGCCCGTTGTCGTCACGGCCGCCCAGCGGGTTGAGCGGGTAGCTGCGCCCGATCCCACCGTCGGGGGCGATGATCGTCGTGTCAGGATGGGCGGCCTTCCACTCGCCCCAGGTGGTGGTGACCACGGTGGTCTGGGGCAGCACGACGCCCTCGCGGCGCAGCGGGCCCGAGATGGCCCGGCCGGTGAACGTGTCGAATACCGACTTGGTCACCAGGTCGTACATGACCTTGTTCGACCGTGACAGCAGGCCCGAGGTGCGCAGCACGGGCGTGCCCACGCCGTCGGGCACCTCCTCGGTCAGGTACGCCTGGGCCGAGCCGCACAGCGTGCAGTACGGCATGCCGATGCGACGGCCGCCGAGCGTGTCGTTGATCATCTCGTGGATTTCCATGATGTGGCGGGGGTAGGCCCGGGCCTCGCCGCCGAGCACGACGGCGAACACGATGCCGTCGTCGGGGTACCAGGATCCGCCCTCGGCGTCGGTGACGCCGGGGTTGTCGAGGGCGGGGATGCAGCCTCGGGGGCACAGTCGGGGGTCGCCGAGCTCGCGGTTGTCGATGAGCACGCCGCCCCAGCTCACGATGCGCCAGTCGATGTCGGATTCGGCGTCGTCGAAGAACGGCTGCCAGCCGGGCTCGACCAGCGTGAACAGCCGCTCCTTGTACTCGGCGTAGCCGTCGAAGACGGGCAGATCCCAGGCGAGCAGGTGATCGGTCACCGACTGCCATGGGCTGCGCAGGGCGACGGGGTCGTCGGCCAGCCGGACGCCGGTCAGCGACTGGAAGGCCGAGATGGCCCCGTCGGTGAGTTCGCCCGGGGGAACGAACCTGAGGAGGTCGGAGAGGATCCACCCGAGTCGAGGGTCGCCCGTCTGGCCGAGCCGGGCAATGGAGTCGCCGCTGACGCCGCCTCGCTGCAGGCCCGACCAGATCATGTTGAGGTCGTTGAGCGCGGCGCGTTGCAGCGGGCCCGTCTGCACCTCGGGCGCGGGAGGGAACGCGTAGCCGAGAAAGTTGCGCAGCTGGCCGGTTTCGCGTGGGTCCAGAACCACGTCGCTCCCGCTCTTGCTCTCGCCCTCGCCGGCCACCCCCGCCGACTTGTCAGCAGCCGTCCCCGAAGTGTCAGCAGTCGTCGGGGACGTGGCCTGTTGGCCAGAATCCCCGACGGACGACGCGGCCGACGCATCTGCCAGCGCATCGGAAGAGGAATCGGTCCCCGGCGGCGTGCTCGTGTCGGATGTGGCACAGGCCGCTGCCAGCACGACGGCCGCGAGCAACGCCGTGATGGATCGGGCGAGGATGTGCTGGGTCGTGCGGATCGGTGTGGCTCCGGCCAGCCGGGCACAGATGCGGCACCGCACACGGCCACCCTATGACGCAGCAGGGTTCACTTTGCCCGCATCACATGACCTGCATCGGTCTCCGGACAATGCCCGCACTGCCCTGCTGCGATTGCGGGCCGCGGAGCTGCATACCAAGCGGCTGATGCGCCATCAGTAAGCTCAGTCGCGGGCGGTCGCAGAGGACAGGTGGTGCCATCGGCAGCGCCAGTTTCAGCGGCCGGCGGACCCCGGGAGGTTGCCCGATGTTCCGATTGACATCGCTGGACCACATTGTGCTGCGGGTCGTCGACGTCGAGCGGAGCATGGACTTCTATACGACGGTGCTTGGCTGCAGCGTTGAGCACATCAACGACGAGATCGGCCTGTACCAACTGCGGGCCGGCGATTGCATCATCGACCTCGTCGACGTGGCGGGCGTGCTCGGGCAGGAGGGTGGCCCGCCGCCAGGCCCGACAGCGCACAACGTGGATCACTTCTGCGTGCGGATCGAGCCGTTCGATGAAGCCGACCTGCGTGACCATTTCGCGGCCCACGGCGTCGAAGCCGGCCGCCTGTACAACAACTGGGGCGCCGACGGGCGCGGCCCGTCGATGTACGTCAAGGATCCCGACGGCAACACCGTCGAGCTCAAGGGCCCCCCAACTCAGCCCTATGACCCTGCGGTCGGCTACATCCACGCATCGTAAGTCGGTTCGCAACACCCGTAACTTGCCAACCATGCTGGAGGGCAAGCGCATCGTCGTGACTGGGGCAGGGGCCGGGATCGGTGCTGCCATTGCGGAAACGGCACGTGGCTACGGGGCCGAGGTATTCGGCGCCGACATCGACCGGGACACCGACGTCGACGGACACTACGACGTCGCCGACGAGGCCGACGTGGCCCGGCTGTTCGCGGCCGCTGTCGAGCAGATGGGCGGGATCGACGGGTTGGTCAACAACGTCGGCATCGCCGGCCTGACGGGCCGGGTCGAAGACCTCGACCCGGCAGCTTTCGATCACTGCGTGCAGGTGAACGTGGGCAGCACATTCCGCTGCACTGCGGCAGCGGTGCCGCTCCTGTCCAGCGGCGACTCGATTGTCAACATCGTCTCCACGGCCGGCATCTTCGGCTACCCGCTGCGGAGCCCCTACGCCGCCTCGAAGTGGGCGGTGGTGGGCCTCACCAAGACGTGGGCCATGGAACTCGGCGAGCGCGGCATCCGGGTCAACGCGATCTGCCCCGGCACCGTCGAAGGCCCGCGCATGGACGGTGTGATCGAGCGGGAGGCAGCCGCCACCGGCAGCACTGCCGAAGCGATCAGGGCCGGCTACACCGCACAGGTGTCGATGCACACGCTCGTCACCGGCACCGACATCGGTGAGGCCTGTTGCTGGCTGCTCTCGGATGCCGCCCGCTACATATCGGGCCAAATCCTCAGCGTGGACGGCAACACCGAAACCCTTCGCACTGTCTGAAACCCATCGGCTGAACCAGGTCGGCGGCGCGGCCTGCGCCAGGTCTTGAGCCCCCGCCGTCAACCCGCCTCGGACCACAGCGTGGCTTCGTAGCCCGCTTCCAGGTTTTGGTCGATGGCGCTTGGCTCGGCCTGCAGCTCATGCTGGGAGGCGAGGATCTCGCCCGCAGTGGGCACCTCGCCATCCGGCCATGTCGAGCTGTCCCAGAGGTTGGCGCGTATCAGCGCCTTCCCGCAGTGGAGAAAGCACTCGTCGACATCGACGACCACGGCCGTCTTGGGCACCCGATCCCCCACCGCCGTAGCGGCACAGACATCGGGATCGGTCGTAAGCGAAGCAGCGCCGTTCACTCGCACGGTGTGGTCGCTCCCAGGCACGAAGAAGATCAGGCCGATCTGGGGGTTGTCGAGAAAGTTGGTGTACGAATCGAGCCGGTTGTTGCCGGCGAGGTCGCCGAACGCCAAGCGTGCACCGTCATCGAGCACCCGGGCGAATCCCGCAGGCCCACCACGGGGCGACGCGTCGGTCCCGCCCGGGCCATGGGTCGCCAGCACGCACAGCGGCGACATCGCCAGGAACCGAGCCGACTCAGCATCGATCGCCGGCACATTCTTGTTGGCCACCAGCTTGGATGGCTGGCGGTAGATCTCCCGCAGTGCCGTGGTGTCGCTAACCGGTCCGCTCATCGCTCATCCCTTTGCTGGTCTCATTCGTTCTGCCGCGTGGCCCAGTTTGGCGGTCCACGGACGCTCAGTGCTTCGTCAAAGCCCGCTGCCGCCGCCCGTTGCCGATTGCGAGGTCGAGGCCGATGCCGAGGTCGAGATGGAGGTCGAGGTCGAGGCCATCGCCGTAGGCGGTGTCATCCCCGTGTCCCGACCCGCTGCCCTGCAGGACCGCTGCACTCCTCGCATTCGGCACCTCAGACGCACTCCGGCAACTCCGAGCGTCGACGCAACGTCAGGCAATTGCACACGTTCGGCAAGCGAGCGGACAAGAGAGCCACCGCTCAGCAGTTCTGACGGACGTGGTCTCCCGATGGCGTGCGGGGTGTGCGGGGTGGGGCTGGCGTGACCGTCCAGCCCTCGCCGGGCGGTGCCGGCGCCGTGGGCGGGTGCAGCATCAGGTTGTACTCGTGGAGGCGCTGGTGGTGGGTGTGGCACAGCAGCGCCAGATTGTTCAGGCTGGTGGGGCCGTCGTCGAACCAGTGCTCGATGTGGTGTCCTTCGCAGTGGATCGGGGCCCGGTCGCAGCCGGGCCACACGCATCCTTGGTCGCGAGCAATCAGCGCCCGGCGGATGGCTGGGGGGATGGTGCGCTTGGCGCGGCCCACGTCGAGCACTTCGCCCGGCCCGCCCATCACCACCGGTATGACCCCGGTGTCGCAGGCGATCCTGCGCAGATCGGCTGCGCCGAGCACGGTGCCGGTCTCGGTGATCGCCGTAGCGCCGGGAACGGCCAGCAGATCGTTCGCGGGTCTTGACGCTGCGCACGTGCACCCGCCGTCAGGCCGCCCGCAGGGCGGGTTGCCGCGCAGGTTGTCGAGGGTGGTGAGCACGATCATCTGCGTGGGGCTCGGCACGACCCAGCAGCCGTCACCTGGGCCGACGCCGGTGACAGCCCCAGTGTCACGGAACGCAGGTCGCGCTGGGGGTGCGCCAGCGACTGCCGCCCCTTCGGGGGCTGCGGATGCCGCTTCGGTCCCGCCAGCGGCCGACACAGCATCTTGAGCCGCAGAGCCTGCATGCCGTACCGAGTCGGGGCTCGAAGCGTCGACGCCCGCGGAGTCCACGCCCTGCGCGAATCCAGGAGACGCAGCGTCGCCTGGCGCAGCATTCGCATCTTGGGTGTTGGCGGCGGTGAGCAGCCACACGAGCGCATCGGCGGCGCGCTGGGGGACGCTGCGCCGCTGGGATTTAGGAAGGTCCTTGTCGCTGCGCCAGTTCCGCTCGATCGCGGCCACCAAAAGACGGTTGACAGCGTCGCCGGTCAGCGCATCGAGCTTCGCACGCAAGTGCCACATGCCGTCGTGCGAGTCGACCCACATCGATGCCGACCTCGCGGCGCGCTGGCGAGCCCGCCGCTGCGCGTCGCTCTCGCACCGCCACGCCGCCTCGGCCGCACGCACGGTCTGCCGTGTCTGATCAGCAGTCTGGTTCTTCGCCTGTATGCACAGCTCACGCCGCACCTCGTCGGGCACTTCTGCCGCAGCCACCATCGCGGCCTGGTCAGAGTTGATGTCGCCGCGCCCGAGCGCATCAGCCACCAGGGGCTGGGCGCCCAGGGCCTGCGCCTCGCGTTCGATCCGCCGCGCCAACGCGCCGCCGATCGCGGTGGCATTGACCAGAGTCTCTGCCCCCGACGCCTCCCCACGGCGCGCGGGCAGCCGTCGCCGCACCGCCTCAGCGGCCAGCGCGCTACGTGCTCCCTCGAGCACATTGATGGCCCGCTGCACGGCCTGCGCGCACCACACCAAATCGCCGTCGTCCACAGACCGAACCGCTGCCGTGTCGACCAGCGGAATGGCGCCAGCCAGCGGCCCAACTGCGGCATCGACCGCGTCTCGGACGGTGCCGTCGCCGCTGTCGTCGCCGCCGCACTGCTGCGCCAACCGTGCGCGAATCTCCGCCAGGCAGGCCTTCCCCCCATGGCGGCCACCCGAGCTATGCCGGGTGCCGGCCGACCGGTGTCGTGCAACGGAGGTCATGGCCGCCACCGCAGAAACGGGGTGTGACTGACGCCTGCGGCCAGCGGACGTCGGCCGCTGAGCGATCGGCTTCGGGCGGCGGGGGTCATGGCCGCCACCGCAAGTGCGGGGTGTGGCACCCGCCTGCGACCACCGGACGCCAGCCGCTGACCGGTCGGCTTCGCACCTCGAATGCCACTGCTGCCACCCCGGAAGTTGGGCGCGAGACACGGCCGCGGCCAGCAGGACTGCGCCGGGCAGCAACGGGTCGGCTTCCAGCAACGGAGGTCATGACGGTCAACGTACAAGAGGGGTGTTACAAGTGTTCGTGACACCAGCCGCAACGGCGACGTCGCAGCGACGATTGGCGGGATGACCGCAGAGGGCTCATGCGCCGACAGCCGATGGCCGAAGGGCAACCCGGTCAGAAATGGGCCAGTCGTGCCGTCGCCTTGGCCATACGGTTCTCGCATGGCTCATGCAACGCACGACACCCACGGAGAACACGCCCAGACTCGCCGCAGCGATGACACCTTCCATGAACGCCTCGCCGCCTCCATGAAGCGCCACCGCCGCATCCTCGATCGCCTCGCCCACGAGGACAGGTGAGCCGCCAGCAATGACCATTCGCTGCGTCGCACTCCTCAGACGCGAACGGTCGACGGACACAATGGCGAGCCACCAGCCATGACCGCCCGCTGCGTCGTTCTTCTGGATCGGGAACAGCCGGCCGATGCAACGGCGAGCCACCAGCCATGACCGCCCGCTGCGTCGTGCTGCCCAATGGCATCAACGTGGGCGGGCACAACCGGGTACCCATGGCCGATCTGCGCCCCAAGCTGGCCGACGCCGGCTACACCGACCCTGTCACGATCCTCCAGAGCGGCAACATCATCGTCACCGCCGACCAGCCCGACAGTGCCACTGACCCCGCCGCAGTAGCCGCCGCACTGGCCGCCTCCGTCCAGCAATTGCCGGCCGACGAATTCGACGTCCATGTGCCCTGCGTGGCCCGCACCGCCGCCGAGATCGAAGACATCCTCGAGCGCAGCCCACTCGGCCACATCGCCCATGATGGATCCCGCTACCTCGTCAACTTCCTGTCGTCCGAACCAAGTCCCAATGCCATCCGCGAACTCACCGAAGCCGACCACGCACCCGAAGTCCTCCACGTGGAAGGCTCGCAGGCATTCGTGTGGGCGCCCGAAGGCATCAGGGCGCTCCGCCTGACGTACGCACATCTCGAGCGTCACTTCGGCGTGACCACCACGGCCCGCAACCGGAACACGCTCGAACGCATCGCAGCAAAGCTCTAGCCCGCCAGCCCGACCTAGCTCGGCCCGTCCGCATGCTGGCAGTGCGCGTCACCGGCCACGGCACCGGGTTCGAGCTCGCAGCACTGCGCAGCAGTCCCGCCCCGCAAGGTTGGCTGACTGCCCCAGACAGCCAGAATGTCAGTCGTGACGCTGCTGGAGGTCGAATCGCTGACCAAGCGATACGGCTCGATCACCGCCGTCGACGATCTGTCGTTCTCGGTGGCCCCCGGCGAAACGCTCGGGCTGCTGGGCCCCAACGGCGCCGGCAAGACGACCACGATGGGCTGCATCGTCGGCCTGCTGGAGCCCGACGGCGGCCGCGTCGCCGTCGACGGGCTGGCGCCGAAGTCGAAGACGGTCAGCGCCATGGTCGGGTATGCAGCCCAGCGAACGGCGCTGCACCTGTCGCTGCGCGTGTCAGAGAACCTCGCCTACTTCGGCGGCCTGTACGGGCTGCGGGGCCGGTCGCTCGCGGAGGCGGCGGCGAAGATCGTCGACTTGTTCAACCTCGCCTCGCTGACCGCCCGCCGGGTGAACGACCTCAGCGTGGGGCAGGCGAAGCTCGTGCACCTGGCATCAGCCGTGATCCATGAGCCCAGGCTGCTGCTGGTCGACGAGCCGACGGCCGGTCTCGACGTGTCGGCGCGACGGCGGGTGATCGACGCCGTCCGCCGGCTCGCAGCCGGGGGCACCGCGGTGATCTTCAGCACCCATTACCTTGAGGAAGCCGACGAGGCGTGTGACTCGCTGGTGATCATCGACCGCGGCAGGCGGGTTGCCGCCGATCCGCCGCCTCTACGAGCGGGTCATCGATAGCAGCGACGCCGACGGGGCGGGCACGGGCAATGCCAGCACCGAAGCCGACAGCGATACCGGCGACGACAGCAGCAGCGCCGATGACTAGCACCCTCCTCATCGCCCGCAACGAGCTGCGCCTGCTGCAGCGCGACCCATTCCCGTCGTTCGTGCTGATCGGCATGCCGGGCGTGCTGCTGTTCTTCGTGACCGACGCGCTCATCGGCGGACCGGCTCACTCGGTGCCCGCCCTGGCTTCGCTGTTCGCCCTCATGGGCACCGGGTCGATGGGGTTCTCGTTCTTCCGAGAGCACGGCTGGGGCACTTGGGACCGGCTGCGCGTCGCCCCGGTGCGCACGATCGAGCTCGTCGCCGGCAAGGCCATCCCGATGCTGGCCGTGACCGCCGCCCAGCAGCTCATCATGGTGGCCATCGGCATCGCCGTGTTCAGCCTCGATGTGCCCGGCTGTGTGGCCCAGCTCATCATCACGGCGCTGGTGTGCGCGGCGATGTACGTCGCCCTGGCGATCACATTGACATCGCTGTGCTGGACCATGTCGCAGCTCAACGCCGCCTCGATGCTCGGCACCATGGCGATCGCGGGCGCCGGAGGGGCCATCACCAAGATCGCAGCGCTGCCGGGCTGGGTGCAGGCCATCGCCCCGGCCAGCCCCGTGTACTGGGTGATCGACGCCTACCGCAGCGTGCTCGACGGCGAGCAGGGCTTCGGCCGCGCCATCGCCATGCTCGTCGGGTTCACAGCGCTGTTCACCGCCATCACGCTGTGGCAATTCCGAGCCCACAAGCCGAAGGAGGGCCTCGCCGGGTGACCGATTACGCCTCAGCAGGCTCAGCGGCGCAGTGAGCTGGACAGGCCGAGCGCCAGTCGGAGACCGTCGTCGATGCGTTCCATGGTGGCCGGGCCGACGGCGCCGACCGCTTCGGACAGTTCTGCCTTGTCGATAGTGACCACTTGGGACACGTTGGCCACCGAGTCGTGGGGCAGGCCCGCTTCGGCGGCGGGCAGGCTCACGTTGCCGGGCGCGTCGAGCAGTTGCAGATTGCTTGTCACCACTACCCCGACAACCGTCGCTATGCGGCTGCGGTTGAAGCTGTCATCGGAGACCACCACCAGCGGGTGCCGATAGCCCGGTCCCGAACCGGCCGGCTTGCCGAAGTCCACCCAGCAGACATCGCCCCGCTGGATCACCGGCGGCCTGACAGCGCCCGAGCCTGCGCCTCACGAAAGCCGGCCCCGAGATCGGATCGCTCGGCGTCGTACACGGCATTGAGCTTGGCCGTGACCTCCTGCCGCTCCGCCTCGGCCAGCAGACGCCGCAGCGCCTCCGCATACAGGCTCGAGCGCGAGCAGCGCTCACGCGCCGCCAATTCCTCCCCAGCCCGAAACACATCGTCCGGAATCGAAACGGCGATCTTCACACCCGCAGTATAACCAGGTCATACCACCGCTCATCTCGCCGGTTCAGTGCCACTTGAACGCGCAGATCATGAATGAGCTGGCCCATGGCGAGATGCCGTTCGACGACAGCGCGCGTCGAAGGGGAAGGCCCGTCGCGACCAGCCTTGACATCTTCCCAGCGGGATCGATGAGCCACAGCCCGACATCAGGCCGCCGACGTTTGCATGCTGCCAAATGGACCGGCGACGACCGCGCCAAAATTCGCGGTGTTGAAGTCCAAGTGCGTCACTACGGTCAGCTAGGTGAAGAGCCGAGGCGCCGTCGCGTACCTCATCGAGGTTGGGCGACTCGAACGAATTGCGCACGAGGGCCGAGCAGAAGCGGGTGACTGGTTGCTCGGTCAGGCTGAACGGCGGCTTGCGACGGCAATCGCTGGACTCGATCTCGGCGACATCACCGGCGCCTTCGCGGTTGCATACGACGCATACCGAATGGCGGCGGAATCGCTGTTGTCGCGTCAGTGTCTGCGGCCGACTTCCGGGGAGGGTTCGCATGTCGCCGTGGAAGATGCTGTCTCGGCCCAGTTCGCAGACTCAGTCCCCGAATTCGCGAAGCCGACGTTCGAGAGGTTCCGTCGGAGGCGACATGCTGCCCAGTACTACGACGACACGGTGCCGCCGCCCACGCGCGATGACGCTCGGTGGGCGATCTCAGTGGCGAGGGCTGCTGTCGGCGGGTCGAAGCAGATCGGCGCAGCAGACGCCCTGGAGCCCTTCAGTCCTGACCAAGGTTGATCGGCACTAGGGGCCGGCTGACGACAGTCGCGTGGAAGCTGCCCGCGCCCTCGGCGATCCAGTCGGCCGGGCGAATGGCGTCCTGCACCGGACGACCGAGTCGTTTCTCGGCGACGGAGAGCGCTGCGTAGAGCCGGTCGCGGTCGGGCGCGCCAAGCACGAGGACATCGATATCGGCGACGGGACGATCGGCTCCCTCCCCAGACCAGCGAGCTGCCCACGAGCCAAAGATGTACGCGGCCTCAATGCCGTCGACGTCCTCAAGAACCTCAGCGAGCATTTGCGGCGGGCCGAACGCCTTGACCAGCACGTCGGCGAGTCCCCGGTAGTAGGGACTTTCGGTGTCGGCTCGCACGAGCCGGACATTGCCGATCCTGCGGCTCGTGACGATTCCGGCCGCTTCGGCTCGCTCGATCTCACGGTGCACGGAGCTGATCGGAACTTCCGCCATCGCTGCGATGTCCGTGACACTGGCTTCGAGCTCGGGATCACCGAGCAGTAGAGCCAGAATCTCGCCCTGCTGACGGGACCGCAACAACGGCAGCAGTTTCGGCGCTTCCGTTTTTCCCATGACTAGAGAAGTTTATTCCATTTAAAGGAAATTCTGAGACGCGACGATTGGTCTCATCGATTCACCGAGGCCGGCGTGTCGCGCCGGGATGCGGCTCGGCTACTGGGCGTGTCGCACCAGCGGGTCCAGCAACTCGTCGCCGGCTGACGTGAGTGGCACGAACCCCCGCGGCGTCGCTCGCCGGCGGACGCAGCCAACAGTTCCGCGCCCGCAGGAGTTGCAAGCGGTTATCGATCTCGCCCGCACGGTCATCAGTGATGACGCCGTCAGGCCGTGGCTGCGATCTCCCAACCCGGGCCTCGGCGACCGAACACCGCGAGACGTCATCGCCGCTGGCGAGCACCAACGCGTGGTCGATCTGCTGCACGCGCTGGCGGAGGGCGTCACGTCCTGACCAGGACGCTAAACAGCCCCGACCGAAGTCGGGGCCGTCGGACCGGGGTAACGAGCCCCGGTGGGGTGCGCTCATCGTACCGGAGGCATCCGTCGCTGAAGCGGCACATCACCTGGTGCGCAACGACGGCCGCCCGAAGGCGACCGTAGGACGTGGCGTTCGGCCTAGGACCTACGCGCCGTTGAAGAAGTACACGGGCACCATATGACACGACCCGAATCCCAGCCAAACCGATTCGAGTCTCCGCCCGCGCAGGTCCTCACAAACCGAGCCGACGTTCGATGGCCTGCCAGCGTGTGCGGGCTGCCACGTGATGCTCGTCGTCGATCTGCTCGCAGACCGCACGCGGCCGGACGGCTTCGGACTCAACCAGGCCTACGACAGCAGCCTCGACATCGTCCCAGCTGACCTCGACGTATCGAGTGCCGTCGCGCATCAGCTCGATCACGGTGACTTCAAGCGGCTCCAGTTCCCGGAACCGACGCTCGACAGACCTCGCCGCAAACACCACTCCTCGGGGAGGCCGACGAGCACGGCCGGCGACCGCCACCGCCTCCACAGAGGGAACCTGCGTCGTCAAGCCCAGTGCTGTTGCAGCCGAGAAGCCAGCTGGGCCGGCCCCGGCGCCCGCTACTGCCATCCCGACCGCGAGCGGCGCCGGAGGCACCATGCCAGCCCGTGTCTGGGGCCCCTTCCAGTACAGGCCCTTGTGTGGGCGCATCAGCTCATTCCGGCCTGCCAGCCGCGCCAGCTCGCAATCGACTGCGTGACCTGGTGTCGGCAGGTCGCTTCGCGACAGAAACGACCGCACCGGAAGGCGCTCGACATGCTCACGGACCGTCTCGGCAACGCTCATGAGAAGAAATCGTATCGATAAATTCTCAAATTTGCGAAGCGAATTAATTGGCGCCGAATCGGATCTTCACTCCGCCCTGAAGCATCGCCGTTGCCCTAGCTCGCCGCCGGCGCCGGCAGCTCGTCCCACAGCTTGCCCTCGAGTTCGCGGCCGCCGGCCTTGGGCGTGCGGCCTCCCCGCTGCTTGAAGAAGAACGCCACGCCGGCCGAGACGCAGGCGTCGCGCAGCTCGGTGACCCAGTCCAGCTCCATGGGCCGGGCGCCGGCACCGGACTCGCCGCCGGCGATCACCCAATCGATGCCCGCAAGATCGAGCTCGCCGAGCGGGCCGAGCAACGGCTCGGCGCTGACGAACCTCACCACTGCGGGCACCTGGCGCAGGTGGTCGATGCGGAACCCGTACCGGCGAGTCTCGACGCTCACGCCCATCGGTAGGTTCGGCGGCCAGTCGAGCTCAGGTGCGATCCGGCTCAGCCGCTGCGCTCGCTTGGTGAGCACCTGGTAGGTGTGCTGGGGCGTCTCGCGGATCACCTCGAAGACCTGCGCGATGAACCCCGGCGGCACATCGTCGTGAAAGAGATCGCTCATCGAGTCGACGAACACGAGGCGGGGTGCGCTCCAGCGTCGAGGCACATCGAGCGACGACCGATGCAAGGTGAGCCCGAAGCCCGGCCCGCTCGTCGACGGGTCGCCGTCGTTCTGGTACTTCGGCGACCCCATCGCCTTGAGCCGCCTGGCCAGCGTCTGCGCATAGCAGCGGTCGCAGCCCGGCGACACCCGATCGCAGCCCGTGGTCGGGTTCCACGTCGCCTC
>JAJDTF010000116.1 GCA_022827265.1 Acidimicrobiia bacterium
CCGCGGCATCTTCGCCATCAACGAGCTGCCCGACCTGGCCGAGCGGATCCAGGTGGGCCTGCTCAACGTGCTCGAGGAGCGCGACGTGCAGATCCGCGGCTACAAGATCCGCCTGCCGCTCGACGTGCTGCTGGTGGCCACCGCCAACCCCGAGGACTACACCAACCGGGGCCGCATCATCACGCCGCTGAAAGACCGCTTCGGCGCCCAGATCCGCACCCACTACCCGCTCGACGTCGACACCGAGATGGACATCGCATCGGCGGAGGCCCGCCCGCTGGATCTCACCGAGATGGGCGAGGGCGTCGTGGTGACGCTGCCCGACTTCATGGCCGAGATCGTGGCGACCTTCAGCCATGTGGCCCGTGCCAGCAGCCAGGTCAACCAGCGCTCGGGCGTGTCGGTGCGCATGACCGTCACCAACACCGAGACGCTCGCGGCCAACGCCACCCGCCGGGCGCTGCAGCGCGGCGAACGGCACGTGGTGCCCCGCGTCAGCGACCTCGAATCGCTCATGAGCTCCACCGCCGGCAAGATCGAGATCGAGTCGATGGAGGAGGGGCGCGACGGCAAGATCGTGGAGACCATGCTGCGGGCGGCCGTGCTCGAAGTGTTCAAGAACCGCTTCTCGCCCGACGAGCTGAGCGATGTGGTCGCCAGCTTCGGCGAGGGCAACGTGGTGCACACCGGCGACGACCTCGGCTCGGAGGCCTACATGGAGCTGCTCGCCGGCAACCAGGCGCTGGCGGTTGCCGCTGAGTCGCTGGTCGCCGCTGCGGCTGAACCGCAGTCGGACGAGGGCGCCGCGCCCGCAGTGCTGGCCTCGGCCGTCGAGCTGGTGCTCGAGGGCCTGCACCTGTCCAAGCGGCTCAACAAGGAGCACGTCGGCGCCCGGGCCACCTACCGCTCACGCGGTTGAGTCGCCGCCCCGGCTGCGACCGTGAGAGAGTGAACCTCATGCAGGTGAGTTCTGCATTTCCGAGACGGGTGGCTCCACCCGCGACTGACGGTGGCAATCACGGCGGCCAGCAATGAAGATCCGCTGGCGTCGGGCCCGTCGCGAGGGCGCCCGGTTCCGCTATTCCGCGTGGGACGGCACCCAGACCGGATTCGACTTCGACGCGGACAGCCTCTTCGCCGAGATGACCGACGATCTGCTGTATCACGGCGATCTCAATGCCGCCCTGCGCCGGCTCATGCAGCAGGGATTCACCGACTCCGAGGGGAACCGGCTCGAAGGCCTGCGCGAGATGATCGAGCGGCTGCGCGACCGGCGCAAGGACATGCTCGAGCAATTCGACCTCGGCGGTGTGTACGACGACATCGCCCGCGAACTCGACGAGATCACCGACACCGAACGCGAGGCGCTGGAGGAGTTCGCACAGGACGCCGCTGACAGCGGCGACGAGCGCCGAGAAGAGATCGCCCAGTCCAGCGCTGCGGAGCGCAACCTGCAGCTCGACATGCTGCCCCCCGACCTGGCCGGCAAGATGCGCGGCCTGCAGAGCTACGACTTCGAATCGCCCGAGGCCCGCGAGCAGTTCAACGAGCTCGTCGAGCGGCTGCGCCAGGAAGTGGCCCAGAGCTACTTCGACCAGATGACTGGGGCGATGGGCAACATGAGTCCCGAAGACCTGGCCCGCACCAAGGACATGATGGCCGAGCTCAACCAGATGCTCGAACAGCGTGCCCGCGGCGAGGAGCCCGACTTCGAGGGCTTCATGGATCGCTACGGCGACTTCTTCCCCGAGAATCCCCAGACGCTCGACGAGCTGCTCGAGATCATGGCCAAGCGCATGGCGGCCATGGCCTCGATGCTCAACTCGATGACGCCCGCCCAGCGCCAGCAGCTCGCCGACCTCGCATCCCAGCTCATGGACGACATGGATCTGCAGTGGCAGGCCCAGCAGCTCGCCCAGAATCTCCAGCAGGCGTTCCCCGACATGGGCTGGGACCGGGGCTACCAGTTCGGCGGCGACGACCCGCTGTCGATGTCCCAGGCTGCCGACGTGCTCGCCCAGCTCGGCGACCTCGACGCGCTGGCCGAGATGCTGCAGGGCGCGGTGAGCCCCTCGGCGCTGGCAGAGGTGGATCCCGAGCGGGTGCGCGAGCTGCTCGGCGACCAGTCGGCCGAGGCGCTCGAACGGCTCAGCGAGATGGCGCGCATGCTCGAGGAATCAGGCCTCGCGCAGCACAACGAGGGCCGGCTGGAGCTGACGCCGCGGGCGCTGCGCCGCATCGGGCAGAACGCGCTCGGCGACCTGTTCAACCGCCTGATGGACGACAAGGTCGGCAGCCACCAGGTGCGCAAATCGGGCGTCGGCCACGAGTTCGCGTACGAGACCAAGCCGTATGAGTTCGGCGACGCGTTCAACCTCAACATCGAGCGCACCGTGCGCAACGCCGTGGCCCGCCAGGGCACCGGCACGCCGGTGAGCCTGACGCCGGACGACTTCGAGATCGAGCGCTCTGAGCTGCTGTCGCGGGCGTCCACCGTGCTGATGCTGGACCTGTCGCTGTCGATGCCGATGCGTGACAACTTCCTGCCCGCCAAGAAGGTCACGATGGCGCTGCACTCGCTGATCTCGACGCAGTTCCCGCGTGACTACCTGGGCATCGTGGGCTTCGCCGAGTCAGCCCATGAGCTGACCGCTGCCCAGCTCCCCGAGGTCTCGTGGGACTTCGCCTACGGCACCAATATGCAGCACGGCTTCATGATCGCCCGGCGCCTGCTGGCCCGTCAGTCCGGCTCGAAGCAGATCATCATGATCACCGACGGCGAGCCCACGGCCCACCTGGCACGCGACGGGCGGCCGTACTTCGCCTACCCGCCGGTGCGCGAGACCATCGAGGCCACGCTGCTGGAAGTGGCCCGGGCGACCCGCGAGGACATCCGGATCAACGTGTTCATGCTCGACCCCAACAGCTACCTGCGGGCGTTCGTGGAGAAGATGACCGAGATGAACGGCGGGCGGGCATTCTTCACCAGCCCCCACAACCTGGGCGACTACGTGCTGGTCGACTTCCTCGAGCACCGCCGCAAGCTCATCACCAGCGGCCGTATGTAGCTGCTGCGCGCCCGGGGGCTCAGTCTGGGGGGTGCAGGCCGTCGAGGACCATGTCGGCGAACTGGCGTGCTAGGTCGTCGAGACGCAGTTCGCCGCCGGGGCGATACCAGCTTGCCAGGGAGTTGAGGCCTGAGATCATGATCCGGGCCAGCACCTTGGCGTTGGTGTCGGTTCGCAGCGAACCGTCGGCTTGACCCTCGGCCAGCAGCCCGACCCACAGATCGGTGAAGTCGCGCAGGGCGCTGGTGAGCTGCTCTCGTGTGTGCGGCGGCGACTCGTTGTAGCAGCGGATGTTTGCCACAGTGAAGCTGCTCTCGGCCACGATGCAGTTGACGTACGCAACGATGGCTTCGGCCAGACGCTCAGAGCCCTTCGATTCGGGACCCAGCTCGACGAGTGCCGCGTCGATCGCACTCTGGGCGTGATCGATGCCGACCCGCAGCACTTCCTCGACGATCGCGTCCTTGGAGTCGAAGTGGTAGTAGAGGCTGCCGGCCTGCATCTCTGCAGCACCCGCGATGTCGGTGAGCGTGGTGGCGGCGTAGCCGCGGCACGACAGCAGGCGCGCGGCAGCATCCAAGATGCGCATACGGCTGCGCTCGCCCTTGCGGATCCGGCGTCCATTGCCGTTCCCGTTGCTGCCGTTCTGGTCGGCGTCAGCGGCAACGGTGCTGTCTGCGGTATCCGGCTCGGCCGAGCTGCCAGAGGCTGTCTCGGTGCTTTCCATGCCTCGGAGCAACCTAGTCCTGAACGCGCGTTCATGCAGTGGTCGTCTGGCTGAGGGTGCGTGCGCCGGCTCCCGGGCCTCTCGGGAGAACACTCACCTACACTCCGCGGAGAAGCCCGGATCGTGCCGGGGAACGAGGCCGTGGGAGCCAGGGTGAAGTTCAGCTTGTTCATGTACTGCACGATCGGCCGGCGCCACGAGCTCGAAGCCGGTCTCGCCGGGCTCAACAACGACTACTACCAGCGCATGCTCGGCGAGATCGCCGAGATCGCACGCTTCGCCGACGACAACGGCTGGTACGGCTTCGGCCACCCCGAGCACCACCTGCAGATCGAGGGTTTCGAGATCTCCAACGATCTGAACCTGATGGCGAGCTGGATCGCCCAGCACACCAGCCGGCTGCGACCGATCGCGTGCGGCTACGTGTCCACCACCCACAACCCGATGCGTGTGGCCGAGCAGGTGGCCACGCTCGACCACATGACCGGCGGGCGGCTGTGCTTCGGCGTGGTGCGCGGCTACCAGCACCGCTGGGTGGACCAGTTCAAGATCCGCCCCGACCTCGCAGCGGTGGGCAAGTGGAACCGCGGCACCGACGAAGACGCCTACAACCGTCGTTTCTTCGAGGAGTTCGTCGACATCGTGCTCGCCGCCTTGAAGAACAACACGTTCTCCTACGAGGGCGAGTTCTGGCGCTTCCCCAACGACAACCTCAACCCCCACACCCACACCGTCTATTCCGACTACGGCGCCGGGGTCGACCCCGACATGACGATCCACGAGGTCGGCATCGCCCCCCGCCCGCTGCAGTCGCCGCACCCGCCGCTGTACGGCGGGTTCACCATGTCGATGGACTCGGCGGTCTTCTGGGCGCGCCACGGCGGCACGCCGATCGTGCTGAGCGACAAGATGGACTTCTGCGAGGCGCTGTGGAAGGCGTACCGCGCCGAGGCCGCGCAGCACGGCATCGAGAAGGCCCGCGGGCACGAGTGCGGCTGGGGCGGCGTCGCAGTGTGCGCGCCCACCGATGCCCAGGCTTGGGAGCTGTTCGCCGACATGGAGTGGTTCTGGAACCAGTGGGCCATCCAGTTCGGCCAGGGCATGCCGCTGCAGCTCGTCGGCAGCCCCGACACGATCAGCCGCCAGATCGAGGAGGCGCAGACAGTGCTCGGCGTCGAGGAAGCCTTCTTCCTCGTGCCCCAGGGCATCCACTCCGCCGGCCAGATCAACACGTCGCTCGAGCTCATCAGCGACAAGGTGATGCCCCGCTTTGCGTGAGCCCCCGGCTGGTTCCATGCACCTGGCGACGCCACGACGACGATCAGCACAGGCGCCCTGATGCTGGGCTTTGCTGAGCGCACGATGACGGCTGCCGACGGCGCCGCCGTCGTGGTGGTCACGCCGCGCGGCGAGCTCGACCTGGCTGCGGTCGCGTTGCTGGACAGCGCACTGCGCTCGGCGCTGGCGAGGGCGGGCACACAGCCGCGGCTGGTGATCGACCTGTCCGATGTGGATGTCCTGCAGCCGGTCACCCTCGGCGTGCTGCTCGACGCGCGTCGACGCTGCCGGGCCGCCGACGGCGGCTTGGTGCTGGTGGTGAGTGCGCCCGGGGTGGCCGCGACCTTGGCCGAAACCGGGGTCGATCCGCTCTTCGACACGGCGACTGAGCTGCGAGCCGCCCTTGCGCATATCTCGGATGCCAGAGGCTCGAACCGCTAGGCGCAGATGTCTGAGCGGGCAGGCCGGCCCGCCCGCAGGACGAGTGCTCATCGGCGGGCACGACACTTCGAGGCGGCTTCGACGATTGACAGCGACAGTGAGGCGGTTGGTCGGCGGGCCGTATCCTGAGCGGCTGTATGGCGGGTTCTGACTACCTGTTCCAGCGTGAGACGTTCGTCGGGGGCGACAGTCGGCTCGCTCGCTACGTAGCCCGGCCGATCCTGAAGTTCATTCACCGCGAGGTGGCCAGCAGCGTGCTGCTGCTGGTGGCCACTGCGGCAGCGCTCATCTGGGCCAACTCGTCGTGGAGCGACAGCTATTTCGATTTCTGGCACACCTATATCGACCTCGCCATCGGCAGTTATCACCTCCATCCGCTGACGTTGGAGCAATTCGTCAACGACGGCCTCATGGCGCTGTTCTTCTTCGTGGTGGGCCTCGAGATCAAGCGCGAGCTGGTGACCGGTCATCTCGCCAGCGTGCGCGCTGCCATGCTGCCGGCGATTGCCGCCATCGGCGGGATGGTCGTGCCGGCGGCGCTGTACTTCGTTTTGAATCCGTCCGGCGAGGCCAGCGGGGGCTGGGCGATCCCGATGGCAACCGACATCGCGTTCGCCGTGGGCATCGTGTCGCTGCTGGGCTCGCGCGTCCCGCCGATGCTGCGGCTGTTTCTGCTGACGCTGGCCATTGTGGACGACATCGGGGCTATCGCCGTCATCGCGATCTTCTACTCAGGCGATCTCGACTTCAGATGGCTGGCGCTGGCCGTCGGTCTGCTCATCGTGATCCGTGCCCTCACCATGATGAAGGTCTGGGCAATCGAGGTGTACGTCGTGCTGGGGATCGTGGTCTGGTTCGCGACGCTCGAGTCCGGCGTGCATGCCACGATTGCCGGCGTGGCGCTCGGGCTGCTGGCGCCCGCCAAGCCGCTGCTCGACTCCAAGAAGGCCCAGGAGGTCGTGGATCACCTCCCCGACGATCCCAGCGTCGACCACGTGCACCAGGCGTCGTTCCTGGTGCAGGAATCGGTGCCGATGACTGAGCGTCTCGAGACGACCCTCCACCCGTTCACGGCGTTCCTGATCGTGCCCATCTTCGCCCTCGCAAACGCCGGCGTGAAGCTGTCCGGCGACACCGTGGCCGACGCGGCGGCTTCTCCCATCACCTGGGGGGTGATCCTGGGGCTGGTGGTCGGCAAGCCGGTCGGCATCACACTGTTCACATGGGTGGCGACGCGACTCGGCTTCGAACTGCCCGACGGACTCAGCTGGCCGCAGTTCGTCGGCGCCGGGTTCGCGGCAGGCATCGGCTTCACCGTCTCGATCCTGATCTCAGGACTCGCCTTCGACAGCGGCGGGGTGACGGACCTCGCCAAGATCGGCATCCTGGTGGCGTCCTTGGTCGCAGCTGCGGGCGCATTGGCAGTCCTGTGGTGGGCCGGCAGGGGCGCGTCCCGCGACGAACCCCGGGTTGAGGAGCAGCCCGATCCTCAACCGTCGAACTAGCCGTTCCCAGCGTCGGGACGTTTGCGAGCGGCAGCCTTGGGGCCTAGCGTTTCCGCGGCGTTGCGGACGGCTCGACGTCGTGCGAGATGTCCGCAGCAGGCTCCGGAGCGTGTGCGGTACTGGTCCGGCCGGAACGTGCACCGAGGGCTCGGCGCCCTGACATCCCCCCGATCCCGACGCGACCTGATCTGAATCCGATGTGCCCCTGGAGGCCCATGTGACTGCTGTTCCGTATCTCGCCCTGATCGCTTCTGTGCTGGCGCTGCTGCTGGCGTACTACTTCGCCAAGGTGGTGCTGCGGGCCGACCAAGGCACCGACCTGATGCGCGAGATCGGCGGCGCCATCCGCGAGGGCGCCATGGCGTTCCTGCGCCGGGAGTACCGGTGGGTGTCGGTGTTCGTGGCAGCCATGTTCGTGCTGCTGCTGATCGTGCCCATCGCCGACAATTTCACACCTCGGCTCGCGGCCAGCTTCGCCTACCTGATGGGCGCAGTGCTCTCGTCGGTAGCCGGTTTCATCGGCATGCGCATCGCCACCGCCGCCAATACCCGCACGGCCAATGCCGCCCGCGAGGGGGCCGCCAAGGCGTTGCCGCTGGCATTCAAGGGCGGCGCCGTGATGGGCTTCAGCGTGGCCGGCCTGGCGCTGCTGGGCATCTCCATCAACTACCTGCTGTGGGTGAAGTGGCTGGGCGTCGACCAAGCCTTCCAGGTCGTGGCGGCGTTCGGGCTGGGCGCCAGCTCGATCGCACTGTTCGCCCGCATCGGCGGCGGCATCTACACCAAAGCGGCCGACGTGGGCGGCGATCTGGTGGGCAAGGTGGAGGCCGGCATTCCCGAGGACGATCCCCGCAACCCGGCCACCATTGCCGACGCGGTCGGCGACAACGTGGGCGACGTGGCCGGCATGGGCGCCGACCTGTTCGAGTCCTACGCCGGGTCGATCGTGGCGCCCGTGGTGCTGGCCTCGCTGCTGGTGCCGGTCTTCCTCGACGGCGACAGCCTGGCCGGCAATTTCGGCGATGCCGAAGGACTGCTCATGTATCCGATCCTGATCGGGGCGCTCGGCATGATCGCCTCGATCATCGGTGCGCTGTTCGTGCGCGGCCGCGAGGGCCGCAGCCTGTCGGGGCAGCTGCACACCGGCCAGTACATAGCCATGGCGCTGACGGTGGTGTTTGCCATCGTCGGCACGCTGGTGCTGTTCAGCGGCAACCCCACCTTTGGCGGGTACGAGCTCAGCGCCCCGATCTTTTTGGCGTTCACCATCATCGTGGGTCTGCTCGGCGGCTGGGCCATCGGCTTCACGTCGGAGTACTTCACCTCCGAGCACTTCAAGCCCGTGAAGGGCATCGCGCAGCAGTCCGAGACAGGCCCCGCCACGGTCACCATCGAAGGCATCGCACAGGGCAAGCTCTCGACGCTGCCGGCGGTGGTGCTGGTGGTGGCGATGATCGGGCTGTCGTACCTGTTCGGCGGGATGGCCTTCGGCGATGCCGGCAACGAGATCGGGCTGTACGGCGTGGCGTTGGCTGCGATCGGCATGCTGGCGGTGACCGGCGTCATCGTTGCGGTGGACGCCTACGGGCCCATTGCCGACAACGCCGGCGGCATCGCCGAGATGGCCGAGCTGCCGCCTGAGGTGCGCGGCGTCACCGACAGCCTCGACTCGCTGGGCAACACCACCGCTGCGGTGGCCAAGGGATTCGCAGTGGGCTCGGCTGCGGTGACGGCGCTGGCGCTGTTCAAGTCGTTCAGCCTCACCGCCGGCGACCAGGTGCTCCTCGACATCAACGACACGGCGGTCACCATCGGCCTGTTCCTGGGCGCGATGACGCCGTTCATTTTTGCCGCGCTCACCATGTCGTCGGTGGGCCGGGCGGCGCAGGCGATGATCGTGGAGGTCCGCCGCCAGTTCGCCGAGATTCCCGGGCTGCGCGAGGGTGAGCCGGGCGTGAAGCCCGACAGTCGCCGCTGCGTCGACATCTCCACCCAGGCGGCCCTGCGCGAGATGCTGCTGCCGGGCGGTCTGGCGGTGGTGCTGCCGCTGGTGATCGGCTTCATCGACGTGAACGCGCTCGGCGGCTTCCTCGCCGGCGCGGTGGTGACCGGCTTCTTGATCGCGATCTACATGGCCAACTCGGGCGGCGCCTGGGACAACGCCAAGAAGTACATCGAGGCGGGAGCGCATGGCGGCAAGGGCACCGATGCCCATGCGGCGGCTGTGGTCGGCGACACTATCGGCGACCCGTTCAAGGACACCTCCGGCCCGGCGATGAACATCCTCATCAAGGTGATGACCATCGTCAGCCTGGTCTTCGTCCCCGCCTTCCTCTAGCCAGTCCTGCTGCGAGCGTCAGGCGCCGAGGACGGCCGTGCCGATGGCGCGGGCCGCTTCTGCCTGACGCCGGTCGAACGTCAGCACGGACGCATTCGGGCTCGCTCGCCGGGCAGCCGCCAGGTGGATCGCGTCGAGCGAGCGGCACAGCGTCTCCTCAGCAATCCGGGCAGCGTCCATGCACACCTCGGCATCGAGGCTCATGAGCGCAAACTCGTCAAGATCGATCTGCAGCTGATTCTGAACTCGCGCCAATTCGTCGCCCCGAAAGAGCCGCGTGAGGTTGCGCCTGACTTCGATCTCGGTCAGTCGCGAGGTGACGAGTACCTGATCCTCGGCCATGAATCGGAGCGCGACGTCGGAATCGCGCTCCGGCCTGTACCTCTTGAACAGAGCGCTTGATTCCACGTAGAGCATCAGTCACCGCGGTCTTCGTCGAGCATTTCTTGGATGGTCGGTGCATCGGCCGTCAGCTGCGGTCGATCGAAGTGCTTGAGGCCGCCGCGCCGTTTGGCAGGTGTGATCCAGCCCTCTGCGATGCCCTGTTCGATGCGTGCGAGGTCGTCCAGCGTCGAGTCGTCCAGCGGGGTGAGCTGCGCCACGGGCCGTCCCCGGTCCGTGACGATGAGGCGCTCGCCGCCGGCAGCCCGCCGCACGCACTCCGACAGCTTCGCTTTCAGCTCCCGGATGCCGATATCGGTGCTCGTTGCCTCACTGCTCATGTGACCACACTATTGGACGATTGTAACTACACCAAATCAATTTGTAGTCACGAAGGATCGCGCACCGCAGGTCGTCAGCGACCAGTAGAGCTGCTGCCGCAGCCGTCGGTCATTCGCTGCTCAGGCGGCGGCGGGAGGGCGGAGGCGGTCGGCGACGCCTCGGGTGAGGCGGTCCAGGATTCCTGCCAGCAGCACGATCGCTATGCCGGCCTCGAAGCCCCGGCCGACGGCGTCGCTGCGACGCAGCGCGTTCACCGTTTCGAGGCCGAGCCCGCCGCCGCCGACCAGCCCGGCGATCACCACCATGGCCAGCACCAGCATGATCACCTGGTTGACCGCCACCATCAGCTCGGGTGCCGCCAGCGGCAGCTCCACTCGCCGCAGGCGCTGCCAGCGGGTTGCGCCGAAGCTCGTGGCCGCCTCGTGCACTTCGGCGGGAACCCGGCGCA
Source organism: Acidimicrobiia bacterium (assembly GCA_022827265.1). Lineage (GTDB taxonomy): Bacteria > Actinomycetota > Acidimicrobiia > Acidimicrobiales > Poriferisodalaceae > Poriferisodalis. The sequence goes on from JAJDTF010000116.1 coordinate 10,529, forward strand.
GCCCCAGATCGGTGTAATGCACCGCGGCCGGCAGCGCGTACACCACCGAGGCGATGATGCCCGGGATCCGCCCCACGTGGAACAGCGTGATGACCGGCACCAGCAGCACGAAGCTGGGAATGGTCTGCAGGAAGTCGAGCACCGGGTCCATCAGTCGCTGGAAGCGGTCGCTGTGGGAGGCCTGGATCCCCAGCGGCACTGCGATCGCCAGCGTGACGGCCACGGCCACCAGCGTCTGGGCCAGCGTGTCCATCGACAGCTCCCACATGCCGAGCCACCCGATCAGGAACAACGCGATGCCGATGCCGAGCCCCAGCGTGACGCCACTAGCCAGCAGGCCCCCCAGCACGCCGAGCCCGATCATGGCCGGCCAGGGAATGCCCGACGAGAGCAGCTCCCGCAGCGGCGTCACCATATATACGGTGATGAAGTCGCTGAGCGGCCCGGTGCCGACGCCCGACGAGCCGATGTCGTAGATGTTGTCGCGAGCCCACGCCGTGATGTCGTTGATGTACGGCGCGTAGTGCCACTGCAGCCATTCGGGGAACGTGTTGTGACCCACGATGCCGCCTACCAGCGCCACCAGACCCGTGGCGCCCGCGATCCAGCGGATCGTCACGGTGTCTGCGGCCCGCAGCGAGCCGCCTGCATGAGCATTCGGTTCTTGACCGCGCCAGCGCTCTCCCAGCGTGGCGATTCCCCGCGTGAAGCGATCCAGGATGATCGCCATGATGACGATGGCGATGCCGGCCTCTGAGGCTTCGCCGACGTCGATGTCGCGCATGGCCCGCAGCACGTCCTGGCCGAGACCGCCCGAGCCGATGAATGCGGCGATCACCACCATGCTCATGGCGAGCATCGTGGTCTGGTTGGTGCCGGCCAGGATCGCCGGGCGAGCGGCGGGGATCCTCACCAGCCGCAGCGTCTGACGATCGGTGGCACCGAACATCTCCGAGGCTTCCACCATCGGCCCGGGCACGTTGCGCAGGCCGATGTCGGTGAGCCGCACCACCGGGGGCAGGGCGAAGATGACCGTCGCGATCAGCGCCGGCACACGCCCGATGCCGAACAGCAGCACGAACGGGATGAGATAGACGAACCCGGGCATGGTCTGCATGGCGTCGAGCGTCGGGCGCAGCACGCCGGCGAACCGGTCGTTGCGCCACGCGGCGATGCCCAGCGGGATGCCGGCCAGCAGTGACAGGAACACCGCCACGCCCATCAGCGCGAGCGTCGCGAAGCCCTGCTGCCACAGATCGGTCATGCCGATGAGCACGACGCCGCAGAAGCCGAGCGCGCCCGCCACCCGGCCGCGCACCTGCCAGAGGCCGAGGCCGCAGAACACCGGGTCCACGTACCACGGGAACCACCGCAGGATCGCCTCGAGCTGGCGGATGCCCGCATCGGCCAGATCGGTCAGCGGGTTGAGCAGCACCGTGTACAGCCAGTGGGAGGTCTGGTTGTTGATGAGCCAGCGCCGCGTGCGATCGATGGGGTCGGCCAGCCCGAGGTTCCACGACTCGGGGAAGGCGCCGACGGATGCGACGAAGCCGACGATCACGAGCGCGACAGCAGCGGCTGCCAGTCCCACGGCGAACGGCGACCGTCGCCGTGCAGCGGGTGCGCCGGTGCTGGCACCAGGACCGGTGGCGACGGTTTGGCTCATCACAGGGCTTGGTTCATCGCAGGTTCTGCTCCAGCACTGTGTCCGATGGCGGTGCTGGAGCGTCGCTGGGGACGGTTTGACTCATCGCAGGTTCTGCTCCAGCACCGCTGCCACATCGTCCTGGTGCAGCAGGCCCAAGGGGTCGCCCTCGGCATTGCAGACCACCACCGGATGATGCTCCGACAGCAGGAACGGCAGGGCCGATTCGAGCGTGGCGGTCTCAGTGGTGCGGGGCCAGCCCTGCTCCACCGCGACGTCACCGACCGGCCGCATCAACGAGCACGCCGGGAGCACTTTGGCGATCGGCGCATCCTGGGTGAAGGCCCGCACGTAGTCGTCGGCGGGCTGGGTCAGGATCTCGAGCGGCGTCCCGACCTGGGTGAAGGCCCCGTCGCGCATGATGGCGATCCGGTCGGCCAGCCGCAGTGCCTCGGCGAAGTCGTGGGTGATGAACACGATGGTGCGCTGCAGCTCGAGCTGCAGCGTCACCAGCTCGTCCTGCATGTCGCGCCGGATGAGCGGGTCGAGCGCCGAGAACGGCTCGTCGAAGAACAGCACCTCGGGCTCCACCGCCAGAGCATGTGCCAGCCCGACCCGCTGCTGCATGCCGCCGCTGAGCTGCTGGGGGTAGTGGTCGCCCCAGCCGTCGAGCCCCACGGTGGTGAGCACCTCGCGCGCCCGCTCATGGCGCACGTCACGTGCAACGCCCTGCACTTCCAGCCCGTATGCCACGTTGTCGACCACGCGCCGGTGGGGGAACAGGCCGAAGTGCTGGAAGACCATCGCCATCTTGCTGCGGCGCAACTCGCGCAGTGCCGTCTCGCTGGCGTCGGCCAGGATGGTTCCGCACACTTCCATGTGGCCGAACGTGGGCTCGATCAGGCGCGACACGCAGCGCACCAGCGTCGACTTGCCCGAGCCGGACAGGCCCATCACCACGAATGTCTCGCCGGCGTGCACGTGGAAGCTCACGTCCTGAACTGCCACCAGGCAACCCGTCTCGGCCTGTATCCGGTCTCGTTCCGCACCGGACTCCGCCAGCTCGCGCGCGGCGTCGACCTTTCTGCCGAAGATCTTCCACAGCCCGGTGACGCTGACCGTTGTCTCGGCTGCGTCAGCATCCGCGCCCGTCACCTTGTGGACGGCTGGGATACCGGCCGAATCGGGAGACGTCTGATCCATGGGGGCCTCCGCAGCCCGTATTACCGTCCAGCCGGACGGGTTCGGGGCATCGGTACGCTGTGCTGACTGTGGCACGATCTCAGCCCCGCGAAGCGACAAGCGCCGTCCCGCCGGCGTCGGGGGCCGACAGCGCGACATCGAGATCGGGTCCGGTGCAGGAGCGCGCCGTGCAGACCCGCGAGCGCATCCTGCAGGCGGCCATCGAGGTCATCCGCACCGACGGTGCGGCCAATCTGACGCTCGACCGGGTCGCGATCGCGGCCGGTGTCAGCAAGGGCGGCTTCCTCTACCACTTCGGCTCCAAGGACGCCCTGATGGCGGGGCTGCTCGACGAGACGCTCGCTGTCCTCGACGACGAGCTGGACATTCGGGAAGCCCGGTTCCGGGCCGCCGACCCCGCTGCCCGCGGAACGTTCGCGCTCGCCTACCTCGACTACGTGCGCGAGCCGTACAAGGCCGCCGATGACACCTCGGCGTCGATCCTGGCGGCCGCGGCGCTCGACGACGAGCTGCTGGCGAACACCCGGGCGACGTTCGAGCGCTGGCAGGAGCGCCTCATGCATGACGACAAGCTGGCCGAGACCGCCGGCCTGCTTGCACGCATCGTGGGCGACGGGCTCTGGCTGATCGACCTGTTCGGCCTCGCACCCCCGACCAAGGCGGAACGCCACGAGGTGCTCGACCTGGTGTCCGCGATGATCTCCGATCACGACCGCGATCACGGCGGCACAGAGCCCGGCGCGGAATCCCCGCACGCCTGACCGTAGACCGGCACGTCCAGCGGCGCGAGCGGCTCGTTTCCGAGCAGCAGATCGGCGGCCTTCTCGGCGATCATCATGACCGGCGCGTAGATGTTGCCGTTGGTGACGGTGGGCATCACCGAGGCGTCCACCACGCTGAGGCCCGACGTCCCGGCCACATTCATGGTCGACGGGTCGGTCACGGCCAGTTCGTCGGTGCCGAGCCGCGCCGTGCCCGCCGGGTGCAGCGCCGTCTCGGCGTCGCGTGCCACCCAATCCATGATCTCGTCGTCGGACTGGGTACCGGGGCCGGGCGACAGCTCGCCGTCGTTGTAGGCCGCGAAGGCCGGCTGGTTCATGATGTGACGGGTGACGCGCACGGTCTCGACCCACTCGCGCCGGTCTTGTGCGGTGGACAGGTAGTTGAACCGGATCGCCGGCTTGGCGGTGGGGTCGGGCGAGCTGATGCGCACCCAGCCGCGCGCATCGGAGTACATCGGCCCGACGTGCACCTGGTAGCCGTGCTTGCTGGCCGGCGCCGAGCCGTCGTAGCGCACTGCCAGCGGCAGGAAGTGGAACATGAGGTTGGGGTAGGCCTCGTCGGTGTTGCTGCGCACGAAGCCGCCCGCCTCGAAGTGGTTGGTGGCCCCTGGTCCCCGACGTGCCAGCCACTGCAGGCCGATCCACGGGCGGCGCCGGCGCCGCAGGTGGGGCTGCATCGACACCGGCAGCTTCGAGGCGTACTGGATGTACACCTCCAGATGGTCCTGGAGGTTCTCGCCGACGCCGTCAAGGGGCGAGACCACTTCGATTCCGTGCTGGCCGAGCAGCGTGGGGGAGCCCACGCCGGAGAGCTGCAGCAGCTGCGCCGAGCCGAACGCCCCCGCGCACAGGATCACGTGCCCGCCCCGGGCGACCCGGGTGCGGCCCCGCCGGCCCTTCTGCTGGTACTCGACACCGGCCGCCCGGTTGCCGTCGAAGAGCACCCGGCTGATCAGCGCGCCGGTGCGCAGGTCCAGATTCGGGCGCTGCATCACCGGGTGCAGGTAGGCCTGGGAGGCGGACAGGCGCCGGCCGCGGTGAATGTTGCGGTCGAACGCTGCAAAGCCTTCCTGGCGGAATCCGTTCACGTCGTCGGTCAGCTCGTAGCCGGCCTGCTGCACGGCGTCGAAGAAGGCCTCGAACAGGGGGCTGGTGGCCGGGCCCCGCTCGAGCACCAGCGGGCCGTCGCCGCCGCGCCAGTCATCGGGGCCCGCCAGGCAGCTCTCCATCCGCTTGAAGTACGGCAGGCAGTGCCGGTAGTCCCACGCCGCCATGCCGGGCCGGCTGGCCCACTTGTCGTAGTCGGCCGGGTTGCCGCGCTGGAAGATCATCCCGTTGATGGAGCTGGAGCCGCCGAGCACCTTGCCGCGGGCGTGGTACACCCGCCGCTCGCCCATGTGCGGCTCCGGCTCGGTCTCGTACTGCCAGTCGTAGAAGCGGTTGCCGATCGGCATAGCCAGCGCCGCCGGCATGTGGATGAGCACGTCCCACCGGTAGTCGCGGCGACCGGCCTCGAGCACCAGCACCTTGTTGGCGGGATCCGCGCTCAGCCGGTTGGCGAGCGCGCAGCCGGCCGATCCGCCGCCGACGATGATGAAGTCGTACAGGGGTTCAGTCACCGGATCACCTGAGGGGCAGCGCTTGCGGGCATGCGAGACGAGCCCCGTCGGCGCCGGCCACAGAAGGCCGACGCCGACGGGTCAGCGCCCGAGGAGGATGTGGGTGCTGACGGGCTACTGAAGCCAAGCGCTCCAGGTTGCCTCGTTGTCTGCGATCCACGCCGCAGCGGCATCCTCGACCGACATGCCTTCGCCCTCGACGGCGGCCAGCATGGAGATCTGGTCGGCGCTGTCGTAGTTCATGGCTCGCAGGAAGGCGTCAGCTGCGGGGGCGTTCTCGGCGAGACTCGCATCGATGATCTTGAACAGAACATCGGCGGGATAGTCGCAGTCGACACCGCCGGCGTCGGCCGTGTCGTAGCAGTCGTCGCTGTACTCGGGCAGCAGCACGTTGGTGAGGTCGTAGCTGTTGAACGCCGAGTGCGGTGTCCACAGGTACACGAGGATCGGATCCTCCCGGCTGTACGCAGCGTCGACGGCGGCCAGGATCGCAGCCTCCGACCCGGCGTACACCACCTGCATCGGCAGGCCCAGGTTGTTGATGATGTCCTCGTCGTACTGGACGAAGCTGGGATCACCGCCCAGGAACTGGCCCAGATCGCCGGTCTCGGCTGTGGCGTACAGGCCGGCCAGCGCCGGATCGGCGAAGCCCTCCCACGTCTCCAGCTCCGGATGTCGCTCGATCATGTAGGTCGGCGTGAACCAGCCGATCTTGCCGACCGGGCCGAGCAGGCCGGCGTGGTCGACGTTGGCGTCGGCGTTGTCGATGAAGTCGATCACGTTCTGGGCGTGGCCCGACGGCCACACTTCGAGCGACGCGCTGATCTCGCCGGTGTTGATGGCCGCCCACTGGGCGTTCTCATCGATGTCGACGATCTCGACGTCATAGCCGAGCTCGCTCTCGAGCAGCTGTGCGGCGACAGCCACGTTCAGAGCCGAGCCGTTCCACGGATTCGCGGCCAAGGTGATCGAGGTCTGCGACCCGAGGCCGCCATCGTCGCCGCCGTCATCGTCGCTGCCGGTGCATGCGGCAGCGACGAGGCCGAGTGCCGCAACGAGCGCTACCAGCAGCTTCAGGCTGCCGGGCCTTCGATGGCGGCGAGTTCGTTCGCCGGATTTGCGCATTTTCGGACATGGGCACCCCCCGGTGTGTGTTTCCCGCCTGTCGCCGGCAAGTGCCGGCAGCCCTCCCCGAGGGCGCTCGACCTGCCGCCGGTCCGGCTGTCCCAGACGTCCCGGATCAAAACAGGCCATTTAGACGGTTTTCGAGACACTAGCACGCCAGAAACACGCCAATACCGCGCACAAGCGCGCGCTCGGAAGCGGCGGCCATCAGCGCGCGGCAAGCGACTGAGCCGATCGGCGGCGGTGCTGGTTCTGGCCGGTCGCGGCCGGGCCTACTGTGCGGATCGATGAACGCACCCAACGTCCTGCTGGTCATGGCGGATCAGCTTGCGCCGCACTTCACCGGCACCTACGGCCACCCCGTGGTGCAGACGCCGTCGATGGACTCGCTCGCCGGGCGCGGCGTCCGGTTCGATGCCGCGTACTGCCATTCGCCGCTGTGCGCGCCGTCGCGGTACTCGATGATGACCGGCCGGGCGGCGTCGCAGATCGGCGCATGGGACAACGCGTCGGAGTGGAGCGCCGCAGCCCCCACCATCGCTCACTGGCTGAACCTGGCGGGCTACCGGACGGTGCTGTCGGGCAAGATGCATTTCGTCGGCCCCGACCAGCTGCACGGCTTCAGCCGGCGCCTCACCACCGACATCTACCCGGCGAACTTCGCGTGGACGCCCGACTGGGATGCGGCCGGCGAGCGGATCGGCAAGTGGTACCACAACATGGACAGCCTCTCGGGGGCCGGCCAAGCGCTCGCCACCTACCAGATCGACTACGACGACGAGGTCGGCTTCGCCACACGCCGCTGCCTGTACGACCTGGCCCGCGAGCCCGACGACCGCCCGTTCTTCCTGGCGGTGGCCTTCATCCACCCCCACGATCCCTATGTGGCACGGCCCGAGTGGTGGAACCTCTACGACCACGACCAGATCGACCTGCCGGGGCCGGTGCCCGCCCAGTTCGATCCGCACACGGTGCGCATCCGCGCCGGCATCGAGGCCGACACCCGGGGGTGGACCGAGGAGCAGTGCCGCACTGCCCGCCACGCTTACTACGCCAACACGAGCTACTTCGACTGGTGGCTGGGCGAGCTGCTCGCGGTGCTGGACGAGACCGGCCGCGCCGACGACACCGTGGTGATCGCCACCAGCGATCACGGCGACATGCTCGGCGACCGGGGTTCCTGGTTCAAGATGTCGTTCTTCGAGCGTTCGGCCCGCGTCCCGCTGGTGATGGCGGGGCCAGACATTGCCCAGGGCACGGTGCCCAACGTGTGCTCCCTGCTGGATCTGGCCCCCACGCTGATGGACATCGCGGGAGGTCCGCCGGCGGAGCTGGGCGCACCGCTCGACGGCCGCAGCATCTGGCCGGCGGCGACCGGGGGCGATGATCCGGCCGACGAGACCGTCGGCGAGTACATGGGCGAGCTGACCTCGCATCCCCTGTTCATGATCCGTCGCGGCCAGTACAAGTACATCCACTGCGACACCGATCCGCCGTTGCTGTATGACCTCTCGGCCGATCCGGCCGAGCACCGGAACCTGGCAGGGTCGCCTGAGCTGGCGGACCTGTCGGCTGCGTTCGCCACGGAGGTCGCCCGGCGCTGGGACTCCGCCGCGATCCGTGAGCAAGTGGTGGCCTCCCAGCGCGCCCGCCGGGTGGTCCACGCCGCCGCCGGGGAAGGCTGGGACTACTCGCCGCCCCGGGATCCCGCCAACGAGTACATCCGCGACCACATGGATTGGGCCGAAGCCGGCCCCAAGCTCCGCTACCCCATGAGCTAGCTGGGACCCGAGCGGCCCGTTAACCCGTATCGAATCGAATTCGGGAACAGGAGCGGGAGGTCCGGGCCGCAACGCGGCCGAGACATCTCGGCAACAGCCCCGACCCGCGCTGTGCATCGAGCGGTCATGTCGGGGTGACTCTCGCGCAACACGCCGTTTCTAGGTTCCCCCACGTCAGCCAGCCAACGGGAGCCGATCCCTAGGAGAACGGTCATGAAACGCAAGCTCTTCGTCACTATCGCGGGCGCCGTCGGCGGCCTGTTCCTGTTCGCCGGACCAGCCGGCGCGCAGGACGACTCGCTGTCTGCCGAGATGGTGCAGGCCGTGATGGACAACCTGTGGGTGTTCATCGCCGGCGTGCTCGTCTTCTTGATGCAGGCCGGCTTCGCCATGCTCGAGTCGGGCCTGACCCGCTCGAAGAACGTGGCCAACATCATGGCCAAGAACCTCGCCGACGCATCGATCGGCATCCTGGCGTTCTTCCTGGTGGGCTATGGCCTGGCCTACGGCGGCGACGGCAACAGCGCGTTCGGCTGGGGCTCGTTCGCGCTGTCCGGCGTCGACCTGTTCGACATCTCTGAGGGCCTGTCGGGTTCCACCGACTTCTTCTTCCAGGCCGTGTTCGCCGCCACGGCGGTCACCATCGCCTCGGGCGCCATGGCGGAGCGCACCAAGTTCAGCACCTATCTCATCTTCAGCCTCGTGACCACGGCCATCATCTACCCGATCGTGGTTCATTGGACGTGGGGCGGCGGCCTCATCGCCAACATCTCGATCGGCGACGCCGTGTACAGCGACTTCGCCGGCTCCACCATCGTCCACAGCGTGGGCGGCTGGATCGCCCTCGTCGGCGCCTGGATGCTCGGGCCTCGCATCGGCAAGTACGCAGCCGACGGGACATCACGCACCATCCCGGGCCACAACGTGACGCTCGCCATCCTGGGCGTGTTCATCCTGTGGTTCGGCTGGTTCGGCTTCAATCCCGGCTCGGAGCTCGCAGCCGACGAATTCGTGATGTTCGTGGCGCTGAATACGGTGCTGGCAGCATGCGCCGGCACGATCGGTGCCACGGCGCTGAACTGGCTGCGCACCGGCCGACCCGACGTGCCGATGGCAGGCAACGGCGCGCTTGCCGGCCTGGTCGGCATCACAGCCGGCTGCGGCACCATGACGCCTTGGGGCGCCATCATCACCGGCTTCATCGCCGGGCTCATCGTGGTGATCGTGGTCGGTTTCGTCGACCGCAAGATGAAGATCGACGATCCGGTCGGTGCCTTCGCTGTTCACGGCGCGGCCGGCATGTGGGGCACGCTCGCCATCGGCCTGTTCGCCCGCTACGACGATGCGTTCCTGGGCCGCGAGAACGCCGGCTTGTTCTACGGCGGCGGCATCGAGCAGTTGATCGTGCAGTTCCTGATGGTGGTGATCGTTGCCGTGTGGGTCATCGTGACCTCGGTGATCCTGTTCGGGATCCTGAAGGCCACCATCGGGCTGCGAGTGTCGGCGGAGGAGGAAATGGTGGGTCTCGACGTTTCCGAACACGGGGGCCCCGGTATGGCGCTGGACGACGTGGTTTCGAGCGGCTGACACTCGGCCATGGGGTGAGTTGCCCGGCGGCACCATCTCTGCTGTCAGCGGAAGTCTCCGGGTGATCGCCCGGGGACTCTCCGCGTCTAGCTTCGCCTTGATGTTCCGGCGAGCGCTCACGAACCTGGCGCGAGGGTTGGCGATGGGGGCTGCGGATGTTGTGCCGGGGGTGTCTGGTGGGACTGTGGCGCTGCTGCTGGGGATTTATGACCGGCTGGTGGGGCAGATTGCGCATCTGAGTGCTGCTGCCTCCCAGGCGCTGCGCGGTCGGATGCGCGGCGCGCTCGCCATGATCTGCCGGGCGGAGTGGGGGTTCCTTGTTGCGCTGGCGGCGGGAATCGGCATCGCCATCTTGGGGCTTGTCGAGGTGGTGCGGTTGCTGATTGATGAGCAGCCGGTGGGCTTGTCGGCGGCGTTCTTCGGGCTGGTTGCTGTAACCGTGGTGACCACTCGGTCGCAGGTGAGCCGATGGCGGGTCGGCCTTGTGGGCATCTTTGTGACGGTGGGGGTGGCGGTGTTCTTGCTGCTGGGGGTGCGCGCGGGCAGCGTTGCCGACCCGGCGGCCGTGGTGATCGTCGGTGCGGGCGCGCTGGCGATCTGCGCCATGATCCTGCCCGGCATCTCGGGGGCGTTCGTACTGCTGCTGCTGGGGCTGTATGACCCCATCACCGAAGCTGTATCCGATCGAGACGTCGGCACTGTGGTGCTGTTCGGGCTGGGCGCGGCAATCGGACTCGCCGTGTTCTCACGGCTGCTGCAGCGGCTGCTCAACCGCTGGCGCGACACGATGATTGCCGTGCTGATGGGCCTGATGGCTGGATCGTTGCGGGTGCTGTGGCCCTGGCCGGTGGGCGATGCCGATTCGGGCGGATTCGGCAACGCCGCGCTCGGCGCGCCGCCTGCATCCGAACTGGCGGTGGCGGTCATTGCTGCTGTCGCTGCGGGCGCTGTTGCGGTGGCACTGCACCGCGTGGGCACCCGGCAGGCATCCCCGTAACGCCGCCCGGCTGCTGTTTACCGAAGCAGTTGCGCTACCGTCCGGCGCTGTCCGCGCCGGCGCTGTACCGATCAGCGCCTCCGGGCGGGCGCAGCTCACCTCGGATCTCCATGGCCACTTCTCTCGTCATCGTCGAGTCGCCCGCGAAGGCGCGCACGATCTCGCGCCTGCTGGGCGACGAGTACGTGGTGGAGTCGTCCGTGGGTCACATCCGCGACCTGCCGCGCAATGCCTCCGAGGTGCCCGCTGCCTACAAGTCGGAGTCGTGGGCGACGCTGGGCGTCAACCCCGACGACGGCTTCAAGCCGCTCTATGTGGTGACGGCCCGGGACCAGGTGCGACGCCTGAAATCGCTGCTGCGCACCGCCGATGAGCTCTACCTCGCGACCGATGAGGACCGCGAGGGCGAGGCCATCGCCTGGCACCTGCTCGAGGTGCTGAACCCGCAGATACCGGTGCGTCGCATGGTCTTCCACGAGATCACTGCCGCGGCGATCCGCGAGGCCATCGACAACCCCCGCGATCTCGATCGGCGGCTGGTGGATGCGCAGGAAGCACGGCGCATCTTCGACCGGCTCTACGGCTATGAGGTCTCGCCGGTGCTCTGGCGCAAGGTGGCGCCCCGGCTCTCCGCGGGGCGGGTCCAGAGCGTGGCCAACCGGCTCATCGTCGAGCGCGAGCGGGAGCGGATGGCCTTCCGCGCCGCTGAGTACTGGAGCATCACCGCCACGCTCGACTCCCAGCCCGATGCCGCAGCCGTTGGTGCCGGAACTGCCGCTGGTGCGGGCGCAGACTCAGCTCGCCCGGCCGAGCGATTCGACGCGTCGCTGGTGACGCTGAACGAGCGCCGCATCGCCACCGGTCGCGACTTCGATCAGCAAGGCGAGTTGCGCACCGACTCCGTTTCGGTGCTCGACGCGGGCGCCGCGGCGTCGCTCGCTGATGCCTTGACCGGGGCGCAGTTCGCTGTGACATCGCGCGAATCCAAGCCGTACCGGCGCCGCCCGCCGGCGCCGTTCATCACCTCGACGCTGCAGCAGGCGGCCGGCGCCCGGCTGGGCTTCTCCGCCTCGCGCACGATGGCCGCCGCGCAGCGGCTGTACGAGAACGGCCGCATCACTTACATGCGCACCGACAGCACCACGCTGTCGGGGCAGGCGCTCGGCGCGGCTCGCCAGATTGTCGCCGCCCGCTACGGCGCAGACAACCTGCCGCCGAAGCCCCGCATCTACACCCGCAAGGTCAAGAACGCCCAGGAGGCGCACGAGGCGATCCGCCCGGCCGGCGAGAACTGGCCGGCGCCGGGCAGCGTCACCGATCTCGGCGGCGACGCCGCCCGCCTGTACGACCTCGTGTGGCAGCGCACTGTGGCCAGCCAGATGATCGATGCAACCGGCGAGACCGTCACGATCAGGCTGGCTGGCACGGCAGCCTGCGATCTGGCACCGGCACTGTCGCAGGGCTCGCCGGCGGCCGGCCGCCACAGCGTCGAGTTGTCCGCCGCCGGCACCGTGGTACGCAGCCCCGGCTTCCGGCTCGTCTACGCACCGCCGCCGGCGGGTGCCGACGAGGAGCCCGAGCGCATCCTGCCCGACTTGGACGCGGGCGATGCAGCGACTGCTGTGTCGCTGGAGCCGTCGGAGCACAGCACGAGCCCGCCGGCCCGGTTCACCGAGGCATCGCTGGTGCGGCGGCTCGAGGAGTTGGGCGTCGGCCGGCCCAGCACCTACGCCAGCATCATCGAGACCATCCAGGCGCGCGGGTATGTGTGGAAGAAGGGCTCGTCGCTGGTGCCGGCGTTCACCGCGTTCGCCACCGTGGGCCTGATGGAGCGGCATTTCGACCGCCTGGTCGACTACACGCTCACCGCCCGCATGGAGGAGGACCTCGACGAGATCGCGAGCGGCGAGCGCGACGCTCAGCCGTGGCTCACGGCGTTCTATTTCGGCGACGACAGTGCTGCCACGCCCGCCGCCACCGGCGGCCTGCGATACCTCGTCTCCGACGACCGGCTGGCGGACATCGATCCGGCCGAGATCAACAGCATCCCCATCGGCGCGGACGCAGACGGCGAGCCGGTGGTGGCGCGGGTGGGACGCTTCGGGCCGTACCTGCGGCGCGGCGAGGTCACCCGGCCGCTGCCCGACGACCTCGCGCCCGACGAGCTCACCATCGAACGGGCACTCGAGCTGCTGGCTGCGCCCACCGAACGTGTGCTGGGCACCGACCCGGCAAGCGGCCTCGACATCATCGTGCGGCCCGGGCGCTACGGGCCGTACGTCTCGGTGGGACGGCCCGACGAGACCGATGACCGGCCCCGCACCGCCTCGTTGCTGTCTGGTCAGTCGCCCGAGACCGTGACGCTGGATGACGCGCTGCAGTTGCTGACGCTGCCGCGCACCGTCGGCGCCGATCCGGCGGACGGCGCCGAGATCACGGTGCAGAACGGCCGCTTCGGCCCCTATCTCACCAAGGCGCCTGTCGGCGATGGCAAAGCCGAGAACCGCAGCCTCGAATCGGAGGAGCAGCTCTTCACGCTCACCTTGGACGAGGCGCTGGCGCTGCTCGCCCAGCCCCGCCGTCGCCGCGGCCAGCAGGCGGCCAATGCGGGCCGCGAGATCGGCCAGGACCCCGACAGCGGCAAGCCGATGGTGCTGAAGGACGGCCGCTTCGGCCCGTACGTGACCGACGGCGAGTACAACGCGTCGCTGCGCCAGGGCGACGACGCCGAGTCGCTGACCGTGGAGCGTGCGGCCGAGCTGCTGGCGATGCGACGTGCCAAGGGCCCCGCGAAGAAGCGTGCGGCCCGGCGCAAGCAGCCCGCCCGGAAGAAGTCTCCTGCAAAGAAGCGCGCCGCCAAGAAGTCGCCGGCAAAGAAGCGCGCCGCGAAGAAATCCCCCTCGAAGAAATCCGCCGCCAAGAAGAAACCGGGATAGCAGGGAGCGTCCGGCTCCTAGCCTGCTGAGTGCCATGGATTCGGATCGCGCGACGCAGTCGTCCGGCGACTCGGACATCCCCGACGCCGAGGCCGGCGTCGACGCCGCCGACGAAGGGGCTGAGGCGCCGCAGCCGGGACTGTTCGCAGCGCCGGGGTTCTTGCGCCTGTGGGTAGCGCAGGTGGTGAGCTCGTTCGGCGACTGGATCGGGCTGCTCGCCACCATCGAAGTGGCGCGCCGGATCGGCGGCGATCAGCCGGGTTCCGCCATCGCGCTGGTGGTCACAGCGCGGGTGCTGCCCGGTTTCTTCCTGGCATCGGCCGGCGGCATCATCGTCGACCGCTTCAATCGCAAGCGCCTGCTGGTGATCTGCGACATCGTGCGGGCCAGCGTGCTGCTGACCATCCCGTTCATCGACCGGGTGTGGCTGCTGGTGCTGGCATCGCTGGCGCTGGAGCTGGCCACCTCGCTGTGGAGCCCGGCCAAGGAGGCGATCGTCCCCAACATCGTGCCCGACCGGCACCTCACCGCGGCGAACTCGCTGGGCTTGGTGGCCGCGTACGGCACGTTTCTGCCGGGTGCCTTCGCCTTCGCCGGCATGGCCAAGCTGGGCGAGCTGTTCGGCTGGACCGACATCGGCCAGGTGGAGATGTCGCTGGTTCTCGACTCGGCCACGTTTCTGATTGCCGCAGCGATCATCGCGACGCTGCCGCTGTCGTCGCACATCACCGCAGCACATCGCAAGCGCGACACCGGTCGGTGTATCGACTGGCGTCAAGGCTTCCGCGAACTGCGGGAAGGCTGGGATTTCATCTTCCTGAACCCCCAAGTGCGTGCAGTGCTGGTCGGCCTGGGCACCGGCATGATCGGCGGCGGGATGCTCGTGCCCCTGGGCGCGGTCTACAACAACGAAGTGCTTGGCGCGGGCAGCGCCGGGTTCACTTCGATCCTCATTGCGATGGGCGTCGGCGTGGGCGTGGGGGTCGCGTTCGTCACGCTGCTGCAAAGCGCGGCGAATCATTTCGGCGAGCACGGACGTCTGGCCGCTGCCGGGCGTGCACGCCTGTTTGTCGTCTCCGTCTTCGTGGCAGGCGGTTCACTGCTGTTTGCCGCCTCGATCTCCGTTGCTTGGCGGGTGCTGGTTCTGGTGGGATTCCTCGGGCTCGCTGCCGGTGTCGTGTACGTGACCGGCTTGACCCTGCTGCACGAGAACGTCGAGGAGGTGCTGCGAGGTCGGGTGTTCGCAGCGATGTACACGCTGGTGCGCTTCTGCCTGCTGATCTCGATGGCTGCCGGCGGGTTCCTCTCCGATGGCTTGGACTGGCTGTTCGGTATCGCTTTCGACAACGAGATCCGCATCGGCGATTGGGTCATGGCGCTGCCCGGCGTGCGGGGCGCGCTGTGGCTGGGCGCGTTGCTGATCCTGATGGCCGGTGTGCTCGCCAGCCTGTCGCTGCGCAGCAGGCGGGGCGAAGGTCGCCGGACGCCCCAGATAGTCGACGGAACCGAGGACAGTCCATGAGCGTCCGCGGTCCCGGCCGCTCGCCAGACGGCAGGGCAGCGACGTGACGTCGCGCGGACGCTACATCGCGCTCGAGGGCTTCGACGGCAGCGGCAAGTCGACCCAGGCAGAGATGCTGGCGTCGCACCTCGATGCGGTGCTCACCCGCGAGCCGGGCGGCACGCCGCTCGGCGAGGCGCTGCGTGAGGTGCTGCTGCATGGCGCGCTCGACGAGGCGCCGTCGGCCCGGACCGAGGCGCTGCTGTTCTGTGCCGATCGGGCGCAGCACCTTGCGACGGTGGTCGCGCCCGCGTTGGACTCGGGCCGCGACGTCATCACCGACCGCTCCTACGGTTCCACGCTGGCCTACCAGGGCTACGGACGGGGGCTGCCGCTCGGCGAGCTCCGGGCCTTGATCGACTACGCCTGCCGACGGCCCGCCGAAGCCTCCGACGAGCTGCCTGACGTCGTCCTGCCCGACGTGGTGGTGCTGCTCGATGTGCCGCTCGCCGACTCCGATCGGCGCGTTCACCGGCTGGACCGGGTGGGCGGCGAGCAGATGTCGCTGCTGGCGGGCGACTCAGACGCCGATCCCGATGCCGACGTGCTCGAAGGTGACGGGCCGGACCGCCTGGAGGGCGAGGCGTTGGAGTTCGCGCTGCGGGTATGGCGCAGTTATCGGGAACTGTGCGACGCGGAACCTGATCGCTGGGTCCGTGTGGACGCCACCGGCAGCGTCGACGAGGTGGCTGAGCGGGTGCGAGCCGCAATCGGCGAGCATCCCGCGATGGCGGACTAGAGCGTTCGCCGTGGCATCGGAAGACGGCACCGACGAGCCGGGAGACACATCCGAGCATGCTGCGGCCGAGCCGGCCCCGCTGTCGCTGTTCGACTTCGGCGACGCCGCGCCAGCGCCCCCACGGCCGCCGGCGGCACCTGCACCATCCGATGACCTGCCTGAGCCGCCCGATGAGGCGCCGCAACAACCTGACCGGTCGGCGTCTGCGAGCGAATCGATACCGGCCCTAGCCGGGATGCCAGCAGCGGACGAGCTCCCGGTTCCGCCTGCTCCGCTTTCGATCGACGAGCCGGCAGCGGCCGAGGCGCCCGTGGACGAGGCGCCGGTCGGCAATCTGCTCGACGGCATCGTGGGCCAGCCCGCAGCCGTTGAACGGCTGGAGGCAGCGCTTGCCTCGCCGCTGCCCGCCTACCTGTTCGTCGGCCCCGCAGGCGCCGGCCTGCGCGGCGCCGCGTGCCGCTTCGCAGGCGAGCTGCTGGCCGCGCGTAGCGCGACTCCCGAGCGTGAACGCCGTCTCGCGCTCGCCGAGCAGCACCCCGACCTATTGGTCTTCGATCGCGTCGGCGCGGCCATGACGGCCGAGCAGGCCCGCGAGGCGGTGCGTGCCGCCGCGGCTGCGCCTGTCGCCGGCGACCAGAAGGTCATCGTGCTCGGCGACGTCGACCGTGCCGCGCTGAGCGCGCCGATCCTGCTCAAGTCCGTCGAGGAACCGCCGCCGTCGTGCGTCTTCGTGCTGCTCGCGGAGGAAGTCAACCGGTCGATGGAGACGCTGGCCTCCCGCTGCGCACGTGTCGATTTCGAGGCGCTGGGCGACGCCGACCTGCAGGCGCTGCTTGTCGCCGAGGGCATCGAGCATGGCCGTGCCAGCTTCGCTGCAGCCGCTGCCGGCGGTTCGATCGACCGCGCTCGCCTGCTCGCCTCCGACGACGATGCTGCCGTGCGCATCGAGACGTGGCGCGGCCTGCGGGGCACCCTGAACGGCACGGCATCCGCAGCGATGGCAGCAGTGGATGCCGCGCTGGAGGCCGCCGAGCAGGCGGCGGCACCGCTCGAAGCCCGCCACGAGGCAGAGCGAGCAGCAGCCGACGAGCAGGCCGAGCTCTACGGGACGAAGGTGGGCCGCAGCTCGCTCGACGAGCGTCACCGCCGCGAGCTGCGCCGGGTGCGCACCGACGAGATCACCATGGGCTTGGCAGTGCTGGCGTCGCAGATCCGTGATGAATCCGGCAACGGCAGCCTGCGTGCAGAGGCGGCAGCGGTGCAGCTCGACGCCATCGGTGACGCTGCCGAGGCACTGCGCTTCAACGCCAACCAGCGATTGGCCCTGAGCTGCCTGTTCATCCGCCTCGGCCACGCGGGCCCGTAGCGCGCCGCCCCCGAAGCCGCCGGGGCGCCGGCGAGCCCGAGGTGGGGATTGAACCCACGACCTGCTCTTTACGAGAGAGCCGCTCTGCCACTGAGCTACTCGGGCAACGGGCGGCTCACGGTAGCAGCGGCAGCTAGCCGCCCACGAGAAATTTGGAGACGAGTCATGACGATCGTGCTCACGAGACCGCCGAGCGACTTCGTCTCGATCGACAGCTTTCGCAACCGCTGCACGTCTAGCCCAGGTTCGCCGCATGTCGCATGAGATCGTGCCAACATCGTTTGGGTGCATGGGCGCGAAATTGCCTTCGTCAACAGCAGGCCGCTGGCTAATCTCAGAGCGCCATGCCAAGCAGCATCGTAGAAGTGTTCCTTACGGCCGACGACGCCATCCGAAACAGCGCTCTGATCGTCAGAAAGGGTCCGCGCGACAAGGAATTTCACTTTCAGGACTGGTTCAAGGCAAGGCTCAGTGAGACGAGCCTGAACTACAAGGAGAACGGTCGCAACACGTACCCGGATTTTGAGCTTCCAGATTCGAAAGAAGGAATCGAAGTGAAAGGTCTGGCGAGTCCAGGCCGCGTAAAGGATTTTGACGCCAACAGTAGAATG
Organism: Acidimicrobiia bacterium; assembly: GCA_022827265.1. Classification (GTDB taxonomy): domain Bacteria; phylum Actinomycetota; class Acidimicrobiia; order Acidimicrobiales; family Poriferisodalaceae; genus Poriferisodalis. The sequence goes on from JAJDTF010000116.1 coordinate 28,481, forward strand.
CCAACCGGTCGGCACAACGATCTCGATGTCTTCTATGCATTTGGTCGATATCCGAGCGACCCCGATTCAAATTCCTATGAGCTGATTGATTTGGTGATTTGCCACGGTGACTTCTTCAGCGCGGATCACGACTACGAGCACGAGAACAAGAGCTTCAAGGAATTCGGCAGCTACGGCGACGTACTTGTTCGGGACCGCAAGATGTACGTCGTGCCGACGCCCTTTGGGCTCCTTGAAGGAGTCGAAGATCATACCACCTTGATACTGCCAGCCGCAATGCGAACTGACGATGCGCGTCTTCGATTGATCGGCAGTTTTTCACGTACGGAAGCGGCGAGAATTGTAGTCGACTATCGATTCGACCTTGGGTCGAATGCACTGATACCAGGTCTTGAAGACAATCCAACAGGCGGATTTGAGCACGAGTTCGTTGCCTATTGTGCTGTGGAGGACGATGACCGAGCTGTGAGATTGCGTCAATCGTGACTGACATCCTTCAAGCCCCTGAGAGCCAACGCTCGGGGTATGTGTACGAATTGTCTCTGCCGAACCCATGTGCACTGGAGAGAGACTTCCCTGTGGCGGCCGTTAGCCAGACGGCGTTAGCTGAGTCATGGCGAAAGGAAGTTCATCGCCCTGCTACCCACACTCACAAGTGGTGGGCGCAGCGTCTCGGAACAGTATTCCGCGCTGCCATTATCGGAGCATGCAGCGACGATGGCATCCAGACGCTAGATCGAATCAACAAGGGGGTGCGGTTCGATGACCTTCGTATACTAGACCCATTCGGGGGATCTGGTACGACGATGGTGGAGTCGGTCAAACTCGGCGCGAGCTGTAGCTCAATAGACATCAACCCTGTAGCCAGTCTTGTGCAACGGCAAGCTCTGCAACGCTGGGACATGACACGTCTCTGGGATATGTACCGAAGTGTCGAGGAGCGGTGTCGCGCTGAGATCGACTACCTCCATACCGATTCTCGCGGACAGACAGTGTTGTACTATTTCTGGGTTGCGATCGCACCGTGTGTAACTTGCGGCGTGGATGTCGATCTCTTCTCTTCGAGCGTCTTCGCCAAACACGCCTATCCGCGACGTCATCCACAAGCGCGTGCTTATTGTTCGAGCTGCGACTCAATTGTGGATGTCTGCTTGGACCAGTCAGACTTGGGCACTTGCACATGCGGCACCAAGTTGACTCGCGATGGCCCGGTTCGTGGACAGATGATGACCTGTCCAGCCGGCCATGAGTCACGAATCATTGATGCGTTGGGCGGTGACCGGCCTCGACATCGTATGTATGCGAAGCTGGTCTTCGATGGCGAATCGAAATCCTATGCCCCGATAGACAAGTATGATCGAGAGCTGTATGAAGTTGCCGCTTATCGCCTGAGCGCAATCTCTCCTGACCGGATCGTATCGCCGGCCGGTCACCTGTCTGAAGGCTACAACACTCGACAAGCAATGCGGTGGGGTTTCAAGCGCTGGCGAGACTTCTTCAACGCGCGGCAACTCTATTGCTTGGGCCTTCTGGGCCAGTCCATCAAAGAGCAGGAATCATCTGCTGAACGTGAGGCTCTATGTGCCCTCTTCTCGGGCACGCTGGAGTTCAACAACATGTTCTGTTCCTTTAAGGGGGAAGGGACAGGCGCGGTGCGACACATGTTTAGTCACCATGTCTTACGACCGGAGCGAGCCCCGCTGGAGGCGCACCCTTGGGGCACCCCGAAGTCATCGGGGTCGTTTAGCACATTGTTCAAATCACGGCTGCTGCGAGCTCAGAATTACAAGTCAGATCCGCACGACATCGTGTGGGAAGACGATGTCGCCTCCAGACGGCATCACATCTCAGTTCCTCTGGTGGAAGTCGGTGCTGACCGGTGGGAAGCTGTGACGGCGGACTCAGCCTGCTTGCCATATGTCGACGATTCATTCGATCTTGTGGTTACAGATCCTCCGTACTTTGACAACGTTCATTACTCAGAGCTTGCCGATTTCTTTCATTCGTGGTTGAGATGTCTGGCCCCATTCCCCGAATACAACGCTGAGGCTGATACGACGCGATCCTCGGCGGAGGCGCAGAGTACCGATGCAAATCACTTCCGCGAGGCGATGGGGCGCATATTCGCAGAGTCAGCCCGAGTGTTGAAGCGGACTGGCTCCATGGTGTTCTCGTTTCACCATGGAGACATAGAAGCCTGGGTATCTCTGTGTTTGGCGCTCCAGCGGGCAGGTCTTGTGGTGACGGCCATTCAGCCAATCAAGGCGGAGATGTCGACAAGTTCGACCAAGCGGGGCTCGAATGCGCCCAATAATCTGGATTCGCTCGTGGTGTGCCGACCATCCGATAGCGCTCGGGCCTGTCTCGGCAACACGGTTGAAGATGCCTTCGCGACCGCGCTCAGCCGTCTCGGTGCGATTCGGGATAGTGGTGTGTTGGTCGGTGAGGGAGATGTGCGTTCGGTTGTCGCCGGATCGATCATCGCCTTGTCGACGATGCCCGACCGTGAGGACGAGAGGGCTGATCTGCTGGCCCGAGCTCAAGAGCTCGCAGAGGCTGCGTGTGCCGACTGGTAGGGCCAGCTTGAGGCACCAACTCACGAACGCCAGGGCCAGCGCAATAGCCAGTGAAATTGAGAGCGCGACGCGAGGCTCGAAGCGAGCTGTCCATTCGCCGTGCAGACGCGGTTGCGAATTGCAGCCCACACTCGCCGAGTTCGGAGCCTACGATGGCTGCGCCTGATGTCCGTGCGCTCAGGACCGCCCATTCTGGAGCGCACAGCAAACTTCCCGTGTCCGAAGTGCGGCTCCGCGATGGCGCGCCGGGTTGCCAGGCGAGGGAACAACGCGGGCAGTGAGTTCTGGGGCTGCTCGACGTTCCCGAAGTGTCGATCGATCATGCCGATCGAGGAATCCGAGCCCGCAGCGCCTGAGATGGACGTAGTCGATGCGGTGTGCCCATTCAGCAGCCCACCGCCGCGGCCACCGACGACCGGGTGTTGATGTTGCCGCCAGAGGACGGCGTGTAGCCGTAGCCGATCACCGGGGTGTCGATGCCGCCTGCGTGCGGGACTGTCACCGGTCCAGACCGAGCAACCGTGATCTGGGTCAGCGGGGATTGCTTCGAGTCTGATACCTGCGGCACGGCGCGGTGAGGGTCGCCGCATGGCGGGTTCAACGCGCGATCCGATCAGGTCTCGGCCCGGGGACTCGCATGCGCAATCCCTCGTCGTTGCTGAGAGAACGGGAAACCGTCGGTATATCGAGTTGCCAATGGTGTCTGTCGCCCTTATAGTTATGTATACGTATACATAACTATTCCGAGACGGATCCCGTCTCAGAAAGGACACAGACAAATGCCTACTTCAATGCAAGCGACCTTCCGGGTTCCCGCCACGCGGGGCAAGATGGGCAAGACCGAGTACTTCACGACCTCGCTGCCGTTCGGGATCGTCGTCAAGGTGTTCACCTTCGACCCCGCCAACATGCCGCTGCTCGCGGCCGAGGAGCGCACGCAGCGGGAGCTGAAGACGCGGCGTGTGCCCGAGATCGCCGACTACATCCTGAGCCACGAGGATTACATCTTCTCGGCGGTGACCGTGTCGGTCGGCGTCGAGAAGTTCGACTTCGAACCGATCGGCGGGGATAGCGACATCGGCTGGCTGCACCTGCCTGCGGAAGCCGACTACATCGTCAACGACGGTCAGCACCGCATCGCCGGCATCGAACGGGCGCTGCGCGACGACCCCACGCTCAAGAACGACTCCATCTCGGTCGTCGTGCTGCCCGACGGCGGCACAAAGCGCAGCCAGCAGATCTTCAGCGACCTGAACCGCACAGTCCACAAGACGTCCAAATCTCTCGACATCCTCTATGACCACCGGCTGCCGATCAACCAAATCACGATGGACTGCGTCAAGGCGGTGCCGCTGTTTCGAGGTCGCACCGACAAAGAACGCGTGTCGTTGTCGGTGCGGAACCGGAACTTCGCAACGCTGTCTGGCTTGCAGCGAGCCAACACGCAGCTGCTCGGCGATATCCCCGAGGACGCCGACGATGCGACCGTTGTCGAAGCACGCGATTACGCAATCGAATTCTGGATGCGCGCGACGGAGTTCGTGCAGCCCTGGTCCGAGATCGCTGACGGCGCGATGACCGCGGTCGAAGCACGCCAGGACTACCTTTCCTCGTACACGCTGGTGCTCTGGGCACTCGGCCGCGTCGGCGTCGTGCTCCGAGAGCAAGACATGAGCCTCGACGCGCTCAGCGCTCTCGCCGACGTGGACTGGCGCAAGGACAACCCCGAATGGGAAGGCATCTGCATCCTCGGCAATGACGTCATCACCAGAACGTCAACACGCGACGCCACAGGCGAACTGCTCAAGCACAAGCTCGGGCTGCGCGCCGACGCCCCGGACGCAGTCCTCCAGATGCCCTAGTGGTTTGTCGTGGGTTTGGTTGCGGGGTTGTCTAGGGTGTTTCGATGAGCATGTGTGCTGTTGCGCTGGAGCTGGACGACATGGACCGCGGTGAGCTGGAGCGGGTGGCGGCGTCGGGCGGCTCGACGGTGCGCGC
>JAJDTF010000059.1 GCA_022827265.1 Acidimicrobiia bacterium
GAGGAAGCGCCGCTGAACGATGCCGCAGCCGAAGTGCGTGCGACCGGTGCGGAAGCCATCGCGGTGCGCACCGACGTATCGCAGCTGGCGCAGATCGAGGCGCTCGCCGAGGCTGCTGTCGATCGGTTCGGAGCGGTGCACATGCTCTGCAACAACGCTGGTGTCGGCATCCCGGGACCCATCGGGGACATGTCGCTCGAGGACTGGCGCTGGACGCTCGACATCAACCTGTGGGGGCCGATCTACGGCTGCCACGTGTTCCTGCCGATCATCGAGGCGGCCGGCGAAGGCCACATCAACTCGACCGCTTCGGTGGCCGGGCTGTACGGCGGTGCCTCGCTGGGCGCGTACAACGTGTCCAAGCACGGTGTCGTGGCGCTGATGGCCACGCTGGAGCGAGATCTGCGGCTGCGGAACTCGAACGTGCATGCCTCGGTGCTGTGCCCGGGGCCGATCAACACCAACATCGTGTACAGCCAGCGCAATCGTGACCCCGAAGATGCTGCCCACCACGTGCGCACCGATCAGGGCGACAAGTTCTGGGACATGCTCAAGGGCTACCTGTCCGAAGGCATGGACCCTGCCGAGGTGGGGCCCATGGTGCTGGACGCCGTGCGCACCGACCGATTCTGGGTGCTGACCCACCCCGAGATGGGCAAGATCGCCCGCTACCAGGCCGACGCCATGCTCGAAGGCGGTCATCTCACGCGCTGAGCGCCGATCACGTTCGCCGTCGCGTATGGCGACGCTGAGGCAAAAGGTGCACGAGGGCGTTTACTGAGCCTGTGACGCCGACCGAGTCGCCAACAAGCTGCGCGAGTCGTTGCGCCGTTGCGTCGCGTCACCTCATGTCTCCCGCTCTTGTTCGCTGCGCTCACGGGCCGCTCGGGCCACGGCTTCACCATTCGACTCAGCCTCTGGCGGCGGAACGCTCGCCCACAGCGCGGCCCCGCCGGCTCTGAGCACGTGAAGCCCGCAGGAGCGGTGTGGCGCGCCCCGATGCAGGCGCCGGCGGCGCAGCCGTCGGTCTTCGCCGTCGTGCCGCAGATTCTCGACGCAGCCGGCCGGCCGCTCGCCCCGTCGGTGGCGCCCCCCGTCCCGCGCTCGGCGCCGTCGGGCGCTGTGCCCGCCGACCGCACCGCCCCGCCCGCCGACGCGCCCGCATCAGACAGCTACCGGTGGCGGCTGCTCGGCGTGATCGGGCTGGCAGTGCTCGGGTTCGGTTCGTTGATGACCTTGGTGGGGGTTTCGCTGACGCCGATCGCCGAAGACCTGGGAACCTCACTGCCCACGGCCGGCTGGGTCATCACCGGCCTCATGCTGGCCATGGCCGTCTCGACACCCGCCGGCGGCAAGCTGGCCGACCGGTTCGGGCACCGCCGTATCTTCCTCATCGGCATCGTCGGGATGACCGCGACGATGATCGCCAACTACTGGGTGCCCGACATCGGCACCTTCATCGCCGTAAGAGTGGTATTCGGGCTGTGCGGCGGGCTGCTGATGCCCTCGGGCATGGCGCTGCTCATGCATGCGTTCGGCCCGGCCGAGCGGGCACGGGCCGTCGGCTGGTTCCAGTTCGCCATGACCGGTGCGCCGACGATCGGCGTGGTCGTCGGCGGCCCGCTGCTGAACGTGTTCGGCTGGCGGGGCATCTTCTTGCTGTTCGGCGTGATCAGCCTCGTGTCGTTGATCTTCGCAGCCGTCGTCGTCAAGCCGATTCCGCGGGGCGCTCGGGTACCGATCGACGTCCTGGGGGCGCTGCTGCTGGCCGGCGGAACGCTGCTGGTGCTGTGGGCGATCACCCGGCTGCCGATGCTCCTGCGGGCAGGCGATGGGCTGCTGTCAGACCAGACGCTCATGCTGATGCTCGCCGGGGCGGTGGTCTGTTACGTGCTGTTCGTGCTGTGGGAACGCCGCGCATCCGCCCCCTTCTTGGACCTGCGCCTGTTCCGCCGAGCCAGCTTCACCTTGCCGCTGCTGTCGGCGCCGGCCAACCAGTTCGCGTACATGGGCGGCTTCATGGTGGTGCCCTGGGTGCTGCAGGAGCGGTATGGCTTCTCGGTGGGCATCGCTGCGATGCTCATGGTGCCCCGGCCCGGTGCGTTTGCCGTGGCTTCGCCGCTGGGCGGCACGCTGGTGACCAAGATCGGTGCCCGGATCCCGATGTTCTTCGGCACCTCCGCGATGATCGGCTCGATGATCGCCTTCGCCCTGGGTGCCAAGCCTGTGGGCTGGGGTCTCGCGGCGATCATGGTGGGGCTGGTGCTGTCGGGTGTGTCGGCGGGCGTCGGCTCGCCCGCTTACCAGGTGCTGGTCGCCAACTCGGTCGAAGACAAAGACCTCGGCATGGCCAACGGCATGAACCAGACGGTCATGTGGATGGGCATCATCCTGGGGATCCAGTCGATGCTGGCCTTCACCGGCGAGGATCCCTCGCTGGGCCGGCTGCGAGCCACGTTCCTGTTCGGCGCCGCAGTGGCCGCAATCGGCTACGTGGCCCCGCTGTTCGCCACCCGCCGATCCACCCGCATGGCCTAGCGACCCGCTCATCCGCGCATATTCGTGCGTCGGGAATTTTCAGCGGTAATTTCTGAGGGTTTTATTGTCCATGTTTTTCTGAAGAAGCTACAACTCTGACAGGCGACCATGCAGGTATCCGACTCGCCGCGCCTCATTCCGAAAGCCCCTTCACGCCAGACGCTGCCCGAGTGAGTTTGTTCAAGGACCTCTAGAGTTTTAGCCTAACGCAAATCTTCCTTTAGGCTAAAACTATGGCGACAGAGCGTGTGCCGGATGAGGTGCTTGAAGCACTGGAGGCGATTGGGCGCGGATCGACGCCCGGTGATCTCGAGTCGGAGACTTTGGAGTTCAAGTCGGCTCGTGGGGGAGCACGAAGAACTCGCATGGCGCTGGCTGAAGCCGCTGCGTGTCTGGCCAATGGCCACGGCGGCGCTGTGGTTCTCGGAGTCGACGATGACCAGAGTGGTGCAGCGGCCTTCTCCGGCACCGATCTCGACGATCTGGAGGCGCGCCGCTACATCTTCGAGACGGTGACACCGGGCCTCACGGTGGGCCTCGCGGTTCATTGGCACCACGAGGCAAGACTGTTGGTTGCGCATGTGCCGGTCGGAGCGACCGTTCACGGCGTCGCCGGCCGAGTCACGCGGCGCATCGGGCGCAGTTGCCTTCCGCTGGCCCCCGACGAGATTGCGGCGCTGCACAGTGAGCGGCACGGAGTCGATCCATCCGAGGCACGCAGCAGCCGAACCGTCGAGGATCTCGACCCGATCGCGATGGAGGTCGCCCGCGGGGAGTTGCGGCGTCTCGGCGGCGAACGAGGACGATGGGCCGAACTGCCCGACGCCGAATTGTGCTCAACGATGGGCTTGGCTTCATCCGACGGGGGGCTGTACGCAGCGGGGGAGCAGTTGTTGTGCGCTACCGGCGAGGAGATCATCGTCTACCAGCACCGCCGGAGCGCTGGCGGTCCACCCGACGCAACGGAGCGCATCGCGATGCCAGTGCTGCCGGCATTCGGCCGTTTGCTGGAGCTCGTGGCCTCCCGGAACCCCTTCGAGGCGCTGCTGCTGCCGAACGGCCAACAGTTGCAGATGCACCGTTACCCGCCTGAGTCGATGCGCGAGGCTGTCGCGAATGCTCTCGTCCATCGCCGTCTCGACATCGCTGAGCCTGTGCGGGTCGAGCACTTCGACGATGCACTGTCGGTCACCTCGATGGGGCCGTTCGTCAGCGGCGTCACTGAGCACAACATCCTTTCGACAACATCTCGCCCTCGCAATCGGCTTCTCGCGCGCGCATTTCGAACGTTGGGCCTGATCGAGGAACTCGGCACCGGTATCGCCCGGATGTACCGGTCGATGCTGAGCCTCGGCAAGCCGCCTCCGACCATCTCGGGCTCCGCAGAAGCAGTGCGGGTGCAGTTCGATGGGGGTCCGGCTGAGCCTGACTTTGCATCGTTCGTGGCGCAACTCGACGGTGCCCAGCGCGACGATGTCGAATCGCTGCTGGTGCTGCGTCGGCTCTGCGGGTCGGGCACGGTTGCACCGACTCAGATGGCCCCTGTCCTCCAGCGTTCCGAGATGGACGCGGCCCGAGTGATGCAGCGCATGACCGCCGAAGCTCAACCGCTCATCGAACCGTCGCAGGGCAGATCGAAAGGACCCTCGACCCGGTACCGGCTCACCCCAGAGGCGGCCCGAGGCTTGGGCTCGGCCGTGCGACGCTCTCGGCGGGACACCAGTGAGGTCGAAGATACCGTCGCTGCGCATGTGAACAAGCACGGCCGCATCAGCAATCGGGTCGTGCGCAACCTCTTCGGCGTCGGCACGCCGAGAGCGTCGGCCATCCTGCGCGAGCTGGTCGATCGCGAGGTGCTCGAACGGATCACTGACGCCCCACGCGGCCCCAGCGTCGCCTACGGCCCCGGCCCCCGCTTCGACACTTGAGCCAGATCGTCGTGACCGCGCGCTAGAGGGCGGCGAGGAAGTCGAGCAGTTCGGCGTTGAGCTCGTCGGCGGCCTCCTGCTGGACCCAGTGGCCGATGCCGTCGAGGATCACCGACTTGTGCAGGTTGGGCATGGTCTCGCCGAATTTGGCGATGGAGCCGGCGCCCCACACGGTCGGGCCGTCGACCTCGCCGCCGACGAACAGGCTCGGCTGGGTGATGGCTGCGCCGTCGAAGGCAGCCATGTCCTCCCAGTCGCGGTCGACGTTGCGGTAGCGGTTCAGCCCGCCCGACATGCCGGTGCGGGTGAACTCCGAGGTGTAGTAGGCGAAATCCGCTTCCGACATCCAGTGGGGCCAGGTGCCATCTTCGGGCCAGATGAAGTTGTCCGAGAGCTTGCCGCCAGGGGAGACGCCGAAGCCCCCGCCTGAAGAGTCGCCCGATGCCTGCCGGGCCCGCACGCCGTCGCCCGAGGCGGCGAAGTACATGCCCAGCAGCCAATGGGGAAGGTCGACCTCCATCTCGGCCTCGGCACGGCCTGGCTCCTGGAAGTACTCGATGTAGAACTCCTTGTCGCCGCCCATCATGCGGAAGGCGGCGCTGGGCTTGAAGTCGCTGCGAGCGTTGTAGGGCACGCTGACGAGGCCGAGCGCGGTGAAAATGTCTGGTCGCAGCAGCGCTGAGCTCCAGGCGATAGGTGCGCCCCAGTCGTGGCCCACGATGACGGCGGTGTCCTCGCCGAGCGCCCGCACGACTCCCACGTTGTCGGCCACGTGGCGCACCATCCGGTAGTCGTCGACTGCGGCAGGCGCCGAGGAGCGGCCGTAGCCCCGCACGTCGATCGCCACCGCCCGATATCCGGCAGCAGCCACCGCAGGCAGTTGGTGCCGCCACGAGTACCACGACTCAGGAAAGCCATGGACGAACAGCACCATCGGCCCCTCGCCCACCTCCGCCACATGAATCCGCGTACCCAGCGCATCCACGTCGTAGTGCTTCACGCCAGAAAGATCAGGTGCAGTAGTGCCAGTGCTCTCACTCATGGCCGCCATTCTGGCCCTCAATTGCATTCGCCGGCGCGTGGCAGTCGAAATTGAGTTGCGTGAGATCGACGCATCGCGCGAGGTTCAGCAGATGTCCGCTGGCCGCAGAGCTGTGCTTGCAGAGTGCTGGCAATGCTGGCAGAATGCGGTCATGGCTAAGCAGATCACCATCCGGAATGTGCCCGATGACGTTTGCGACGAGCTCGCTGCCAGGGCTGCCGAGCAGCGCCAGTCGATGCAGGAATACCTGCGGGGGGAACTCGAGCACCTCGTTGCGAAGCCGTCGGTGGCGTCGTTGCTGAAGGAGATCCGACGGCGCAAGGAAGCTGCGGGCACTCGGGTCTCGGCCACCACGATCCTCGCGGCACGCGACGCAGACAGGAAGTGAGCGAAGTGAGCGCAGTCATTGATGCTTCGACTCTGTTGGCTGCGCTCATCGATGACGGCGATGACGGCCGGTGGGCGCTTGAGCAGCTCGCACAGAATCCGCTGGCCGCACCCGAGCTGCTGCCCGTCGAGACGTCGAACATCCTGCGCCGTCTGGAACTCTCGCACGAGATAACACGACTCGAAGCGACGGCATCCCAGCGTGAGCTCACCCGATTCGGCTTCGACCTCTACCCGTTTGGCCCGTTCGCCGATCGCGTCTGGGAGCTTCGCTTCAATTTCACTGCCTACGACGCGTGGTACGTCGCCCTCGCGGAGAGGCTCGACTGGCCGCTCGTCACGCTCGACCGCAAGGCAGCAAGAGCCAGCGGATCGCGCTGCGAGTTCCGGGTCCCGCCGCACCGGTCCGATTGAGAACCGGAGCGACATACGACGACTTGCTCGCTGATGTCGTTGGCCAAGTGAAGGCAGTTCGCGACATCATCGTGGATGCTCTGGAGGATCAGGCCTGAGCGAGCAGATGCGTGAGGCGTGCCGCTCGGCAAGGATGGCGGCATGAGTTTGTTGTCGTTTGAGCTGCCGTCGTTGGAGACGATTGAGCTGGAACCTGATGGGGAAGCGCTTCGGGTGTGGCTGAACCGGCCGGAGTCGCGCAATGCGCACAACCAGCTGATGATCCGCGAAGTGGGGGATCTGTTCCTGGCGCTGAACGGGCAGACGCAGTACCGGGTGGTGGTGCTGGGCGGGCGGGGGAAGTCGTTCTGTGCTGGTGCTGATCGCAAGGAGCGGTCGCCGGCTGCGGCGAACGACCGGGAGGCTCGCTACATCAATCAGCTGGGGCGGCGGGCGGCCCGGGCCATCGAGGACTGCGAAGCGGTCACCATCGCTCGGGTGCACGGGCATGCCATCGGCGGCGGGTGCTGCTTCGCCACGAGCTGCGACTTCCGCATCAGCGAGGCCGACGCCATGTGGTATGTGCCCGAGGTGGAGCTGGGCGTGCCGCTGCCGTGGGGCGCCACGCCCCGGTTGATCTCCGAGCTCGGCATGTCGCGGGCACGCCAGTTCGTGATGACCAGCGAACGCATCGACGGGCGCAAGGCCGCCGAGTGGGGATTGGCGCACGAGGTGTGCGAAGGCGATGACGAGCTGGATTCGGCCGTGGAACGCTGGGTAGCGCGCCTGCTCGACCTGCCGTCGCTGTCCGTGCAGATGGCCAAGCACCAGCTGCGTGGCTACGCCCAGGTCACCCGGCTCGGCGACCTGTCCGAGTTCGACGGCGACGCCTCGGCCCGGTCCATCACCAGCGAAGACGCCCAAGCCCGCTTCGGCACTTTCTGATCGGGCCAGGGGGACTGTCGATCTACGAATTTCGACGATTTGATCTACCAAAATCGACCAGATCGATCTACCAAATTTGACTCTGCCGATCTCGCCACAGCGTCAGCTGCGGGCATCGATTTTGTCGCAGGCCTTCTTCATCGCCTGGTAGCCCTCGACGGCGCGGGGGATGCCGCCGTAGATGGTCATCTGCACCATGATCTCTTCGATCTCGGTGCGCGTCAGCCCGTGGTTGAGGCCCGCCGGCACATGGAACGCCAGCTCGTCGGTGCGGCTCAGCACAGTCAGGATCGCGATGACCACGATGCTGCGGTCTCGCCGGGACAGCTCATCCCGTGACCAGAGGTCGCCGAACGCCCAGTGATAGGCGATGCGCCCGACCTCGCCGAGGTGCTCGACCAGGCGAGCCATGTCCTCGGAGGGGTCGCTCGACGCCCGGCCTGCCGTGAGGGTTCCCCGCACCTCCGCCGCACGTCGCTCCCGCTCGTCGTCGTCCAGCTCATCGGCACCCGAACGTTCGGGCAGCCGATCGACGCGGTCGAGCGTTCGGAACCTCTCGTCAACAACCCGGGACGCCGCCATTGCCATCGGGAAGCCGGCGTAGGCGGCCACCTGGATCAGGACTTCTTCGATCTCGGTGCGCGTCAGGCCGTGATTCAGCCCGACCTCGGTGTGCAGCGACAGCTCCTCGCTCGAACCGATCGTGGCGAGCACCGTGATCACGATCAGGCTGCGGTCGCGGCGCGACAGCTCGGGCCGCGACCACACGTCGCCCATCACCACGTCGAAGGCAAACGTGCCCAGAGCGCCGAGGCGCCGAGTCATCGACCGCTGCGCTCGCTCGGGATCGACTTCCCCGTCGGTGAATCGCTCGAACACTTCGAGCGCTGCCGCTCGCCGCTCGGCATGTGTGCGTGATGTGGTGTCGGTCATGGCGCTCCTCCTCGGCCGAAGGCCTGTCAATGCGCCATCATCGCCGCGAACACGCAGGTCGCGCCATGCGATGCCGACGAATGCCAAGTGGAGAGGCCTGCCGTCCCGTCGTCACGCCGGTCGCCGCCCGTTGTGAATTCGGACGCTCGTGGCTGTGCCGCTCGACAGCGCCTGATGTTCTCGACGCGCGGCAGCGCCCAGAGCGCGACTACAGCTCGCCGGGCTCCTTGCCGGGCAGGTACGTCACCGGCAGGTTCGTGAGGCGGCGCACCCGCGAGGGCAGGTCGGCGCCGACCAGTCGTGAGGCTCCTGCAGGCAGGGTGGACAGGATGATGCCGTCGAAGCTGGAACGCGACAGCACCGCCTGGATCGCACGCAGGGGATCGGGGTCGCCGAGCTCGCCGGTGGCGGCGTACGACGCCGCGGCGATCTTCGACAGCTGGGCGTCGAGACGCTTCTGGGCCTGCTCCATGCCCAGCGTGTCGGGCCCCAGGTAGTCCGCAGCGGGCACGTGCTCAGACGGGATCCCCGTCACCGGATCGGCTGCGAGCATCGAGAGCCGGCGCGCCCGCGCGTAGCTCTTCGAATGGGTCATCGGCACGAGCAGGTGGAACTCGCATGGGCCGTGCGAGTTCAGCCGGTCGATCTCGGCGACGACTTCGCCGGTGCCCAGCGTCTGGTTGGCCACGATGAGCCAGCGCGTCACCTCCACATCGGGCGCGCCCGGCGTCAGGCCAGGCCGCATCCGGTCGACGCGGAACGCCACCCGCAGCTTGATGCGGTACAGGGCTATCTCGCCCTCCACGATCATCACGTCGCGCTCTTCGACATGTGCCACCGACAGGTCGCGGATCGTCTTGGTGGCCTCGGTGACTCCCCGACGTGCCGCGTCCTCCCACGAGATCCGGCTTGCCGCGACCAGCGTGATGACCTTCTCGACAGCGTTGCGGTTGCGCTGAGGTGATTCGTTCAAGGTGCCGACCCGTTCGGTGTGCCGCTCGCTCCTGCGAGCGAGCCAGTGTGCTCCGGTGGGGCAGACTGTAGGGCACGCCGCGTTCGTGCGGCACACTGCGCGCCGTCGGGCGTGCTGCATCGGCAGTGGCGTCATGCGGCGCCGGAGGGAACCGTCACCCGAGGGGTGCGGACCCGATGCCGGACCTCAAGGAGAGACCAATGAGCAGCGTCTACAACGTGATCGAGCTGATCGGCACAAGCGAGGATTCGTGGGAGAAGGCAACGCAGAATGCGATCACCGAGGCCTCCAAGACCTTGCGCGATCTCCGGGTTGCCGAGGTGATCGAGCAGGACGTCGTGATCGAGGGCGGCGCGATCGCAGCCTTCCGCACCAAGGTTCGGCTGTCGTTCAAGCACGAATCGCCTTGAGCCCTACGGGTCCTCTCCCGAACGTCCCCGTGTGCAGCCGTAGCGACGTGCTGCGGTCGAGTGCGGTCCAGGGCCGTACGGCTGCAAGCCGCACGCTTCGATGACCGCGCGCGGTCTCGACGGCATCCGTGTCGTCGAGATGGGACAGATGGTGGCGGCGCCGTGGACGGCCAAGCTGCTCGCCGACCTGGGCGCCGACGTCGTCAAGGTGGAGCCGCCGGGAGGCGACGCCGCGCGCCGTCGTGGGCCGTTCGCTGCCGACGGTGAACGCGTCGAGCCCGGATCCGTCGCCAGCAGCGGCCCCGATGACCGCACGACGCTGACGGGGGGCCTGTTCGCCGCCATCAACACCAACAAGCGCGGCGTCGTTGTGGACGCCGCACAACCCGATGGCCGCGCGACGCTGGACCAGCTGCTCGCGGACGCAGACCTGTTCATCCACGACCTGGCTCCGGGAACCGCAGCAGCTCACGGCCTGGCGGCGGAAGCCCTGCGGGCACGGCATCCCTCGCTGGTGACGCTGTCGATCACGCCATTCGGGCAGACCGGTCCGTATGCGGACTGGCGAGCGACCGAGCTGCAGGTGGTGCACGGCGGCGGCTGGGGCTGGCTCACCCCCGGCTGCGTGGCCGACCCCGAGCTGCCCCCGCTGAAGCCCCACGGCCACCAAGCTGCCTTCCAGTCGGGCTTCGCGGCAGCATGCGCCTCGCTCGCCGCTGTCGACCGTGCACAGCGCACCGGTCACGGCGAGCACATCGACTTCGCCCAGATGTCCTACGTGGTCGGGATGCTGGAAGCAGCGTTCATCAGCTGGTCGTACCGGGGCGAGAACCCCAGCCGCCTCGGTGCCCGCATCCTCAACCCGTGGGGGATCTTCCCGACCAGCGACGGGCACATCTTTCTCGTGTGCGTCGAAGCCGACCAGTGGGAGCGCCTGAAGGACTTCATGGGCCGGCCGGAGTGGTCCGACATGGACATCTTCGAGACGCTCGAGGGACGCTTCGAGAACGAAGACCTGCTGCGCATGTGGCTCGGCGAGTGGATCGCTGCCCAGCCGGTGACGGAGCTGTTCCATCGAGGCCAGGCAGAGCGGCTGGCGTTCGCCCCGGTGAACACGGTGGCGCAGATGGCTGCCGACCCTCACCTGGCTGCTCGTGACTTCCTCGTCACGTACGACCAGCCAGGGCTGGGAGACATCACCGTTCCCGGCGCGCCGTCACGGCTCACGAATCCGTGGTGGTCCATCCGCCGACCGGCGCCGTCGCTGGGCGAGCACGACGGCGCAGGCTTCGCCGCAGGCGAGCGCGGACCCGCCGACCAGCCCCTGGGCGCCCGCGGACCGGCGGCAGCATCGGGTCGCCCGCTCGACGGCGTCACGGTGGCGGACTTCACCTGGGTCTGGGCGGGCCCGTATTGCACGCTGCACCTGGCACACCTCGGCGCCACGGTGATCAAGGTGGAGTCGTCGGCTCGGCCCGATCTCGGTCGCCGCCTGCCGACGCAGTCGGGCCGTCACACGCCGACGCTCGACACCAACGGGTACTTCAACCAGTACGGCCAGGGCAAGCAGAGCATCACCATCGACCTGGGCACAGCCGAGGGGCGTGCGGTGGCGAAGCGCTTGGCGCTGTCGTGCGACCTGGTGGTATCCAACTACGCCACCGGCGTCATGGACGAATGGGGTCTCGGCTACGAGGCGCTGGCCGCAGAGCGCCCCGACGTGATCGTGGGCGCCATCAGCGGCTACGGCCAGCACGGGCCGTACAAGTCGTACATGGGCTACGGACCGACGACCGGGCCGCTGTCGGGCCTCGCGTCCATGACCGGCTATCCCGGGACGGATGCAGACGAGCTCGGCGTGTCGCTCGGCGACCCGGCAGCCGGGATAGCCACGGCGTACGCGCTGGTCGCCGCACTCGTGGCTCGGCGACGCACCGGCGAGGGTCAGTTCATCGACACGTCGATGTGGGAGGCCACCACGGCGTGCACCGTCGAGGGTTGGATGGAATGGGTGATGCGGGGCACGCAGCCAGATCCGATGGGCAACCTCGACCCCCTCTGGTCTCCGCACAACCTGTATCGCTGCGCCGGCAACGACGACTGGATTGCCATTTGCTGCGTCGACGAAGCCGAGTGGACTGCGCTGGCGAAGATCACCGGCATCGATCCCGACGATGATCGATTCGCCACCGCCGCCGACCGCAAGGCCAACGAGGCCGAGCTCGACAAGCTCATCGGCGCGTGGACCCGTGAGCGCGACCAGTGGGACATCACCGAGCTGCTGCAAGCCGTCGGCGTGCCTGCCTTCCCCTCGCTCAGCTCACGCTCACTCGAGCAAAACCCGCACCTCGCCGAGCGCGGGATGATCGAGCGCCTGGATCACCCCGTCGTGGGCCAGATGAGCCACGTCGGCATCCCGTGGCTTCTCTACGACGGCACCAACGGCGTGCGCTCGCCCGCCCCCACCCTCGGCCAGCACACCCACGAGGTGCTCACCGGTCTGCTCGGGCTCAACCCCGACGAGATCGCAGCCCTCGAAGCGGCAGGCGCCCTCCGCTGAGCCCTATTCGGGCCAGTCGGTACGATGTGGGATTGAGGGAGGCCCGAATGAAGACACTCAGCGTCGACGACGGTCTCTACGGTGCAATGGAAGCGGCTGCGGCGCGCGACGGTCGCTCTGTGCAGGAGCTGATCACTGAGGCGATCGGCGTGTGGCTAGAGGATGCATCGCTTGACGACGCCGACCATGCGCTCATCGAGCTCGCCCGCGCCGAGGCAGCCGAGCAGGGCGGAGCCGAATTCGAGGCATTCTTCGACTCGCTGCCGGGCACGCGCGACTGACCCTCTGAGCCCAGCAGCCCAAATCCCAAGAAAACGCGAAGGCTCACCAAATGGCGCCGCTCACGAGCCTGCGGCGTTGGTAGCGGTCGTTTCGGATGCGGCATCGCCGACCGTGTCACACCGGATTCGTACGGTGCGCCCATGGATGTCTCGCGGAACCACAGGCGCGTGGTCGGAGTTCAGCTGAGCCTGAAGCCCTATCTGCATATGCGCGCCGGTGCTGCAACGACGGGCCACACTGAACCGGTGGAGGTCGGGTCGGCGATTTCGTTGTTCTCAGGAGCAGGCGGGCTCGACCTTGGTGTCGAGCGAGCGGGGTTCCGAACCACCGTCGCGGTCGAGTGGGACGCTGACGCGGCGGACACCATGGAGAAGAACGCCAGCGCGCACTTCCCCGGCCTGCGGGAGGTCGTGCGCGCCGACCTGTACCCGCTTGCTGCGCAGCGGGACGGCGGCGTGACCACCGCAGAGATCCTCCATGCCGGCGGATTCAGCGTTCGGAACCGGCCGGACCTACTCGTCGGTGGGCCTCCCTGCATTGCGTTCTCGAAGTCGGGTTTCTGGCTTGACTGGAAGCGGGAGGGCGTCGACCCCGCAGCGAGCCTGCTGCAGGCGTACACCGCAGTGCTGGCACAAGCGCGGCCGCGATTCTTCATCCTTGAGAATGTGTATGCGTTGACGTTCGACAACAAGGCCAGCCGTCCGGCCTTCGAGCGGCTGCAGAAGGAGTTGAGCGCAGCGGGGTACGACTCTCGCTGGGGCGTGCTGAACGCAGCCGACTATGGCGTTCCTCAATCTCGACCGCGTCTGTTCATTGTTGGCGCGAATCACGGCGAGACCGTTCCAGAGCTTCCCGCCCCTACCCACCACGGCGATTGGGAGCGGCGCAAGACGGTCGGCGGCGAACTGCCGCACACGACCGCTGGTGAGGCATTGGCGGATCTTGCCACGGTGCCCGAGCCCGAGGAAGTGGTCCGGGGCCGCTGGGGGCACCTGCTCCCTGAGATTCCACCGGGCGACAACTATCTCCACTTCACCGCAAAGCGCGGGCATCCCGAGCCCATTTTCGAGTGGCGCTCGCGGTTCTGGTCCTTCCTGCTCAAGCTGGACCCACATAGACCATCGCCCACCATTCAGGCACAACCGGGTCCCAACGTCGGCCCGTTCCATTGGGAGAATCGCCGGTTGCGAGTGCCGGAGCTCAAGCGGCTGTTCACGTTTCCTGACGACTTCGATTTTGTAGGCCGTCGTGCTTCGATCCAGTCTCAGGTCGGCAACGCCGTTCCTCCTCAGCTGGCGCAGCAGGTAACAGCCGAGGTTGCAATGGTGGCTTGAGGCCGCGCGCCGCCCGTGTCCGCCGCAACGGGCCGATATGGAATGTTGCACACTTGCCCCGTGGATTCCCTGCTTCTGAACTGGCTGCGGGACGAGACCCGCGACTGGCGTCCGTCTATCGTCGGCGTCTTCCGGGAGCATGCAGCCCACAGCGACTGGCCGCTCACGGCGAACTCGCCCGGTGATCTTCGAGAAAAGCTGACAACCCTCGGTCACCTGTTGCCGCTGCCGAGCGAGCCCGCTGCGCTCGCCAACGTGATGGAGATCGAGCTCCGTAGGCACCTGACGCGCCGCGCCGCGGAACTGGACGGCGGGCAGATCAAGGAAGGAACCGAGCGGTCGTAAGCCTCGGCGACGCGGGAGTACATCGGATCGGTGTCGAGAATCGGAGCCATCGAGGCCGGTGATGGCGAGTTCGCTACGGCCGAAGAGTTCTACGCGTATTGGCGTGCGCCGAGCATCGGCTGGAAGAGGTCGCCGGAAGCTGAGCGTCTGCTGCGGCAAGCACTCGAAGCCCAAGACACCTGAGCAGGGCACCGGAACAGTCGCATATCGCGCACCGGCCGAGGCTGCGCTGAGCGCTATTCGGGCCAGTCGGTGAGGGTGACGACGTCGAAGGTTGCACCGACGGGGTCGGCGAGCGTGGCCATGCGGCCCGGGCCCCAGTCGAAGGGCGGCACGATCACGTTGCCGCCCTTGGCCGTCGCCGCAGCGCAGGCGGCGTCGACGTCGTTCACCCCGAAGCTGACCCGCCAGTGCGGCGGCACACCGGGAGGTGGTGCCACCGACGTGCTCGCCACCGGGTCCCCGTCAAGCGTGAACACTGTCGGCGAGTCGGGCACGCCTTCCATCGTTCCTGCTTCCCAGCCGAATAGATCGCAGTAGAAGGCCTCTGCGGTTTCGTTGTCGTGCGTGGCGACCTCGGCCCAGGTGAATGCACCCGGCGCATTCACGATTCCCGCGCCGATGGCGGTGATCGGCGTCCACGTGCAGAACACGGCTCCCGTCGGGTCGGCTGCGATGACCATGCGGCCCGCGGCGTTCGGACCCGGCTCGGGCACGTCGATGGCCGGCCGCATGACCGCTCCGCCGGCCGCCGCAACCTGACCAGCGAACTCGTCGGCATCGTCCACGGTGACGTAGACGTTCCAGCACGGCGGCACGCCTTCGCTGAGCATCTCGGGCGGCATGTCGAATACCCCGGCGGCCGGGTGCCCGTCCACAACGGCCATGACGTAGTTGATCTCGCCGGTGGGGTCGCGCTCGTAGTCCCAGCCCATGACTGCTCGGTAGAAGTCGAGCGCACCCTCCACGTCGGTGGTCGCCAAGTCGACCCACGAGGGCGTCCCGGCCCGATGACTCTCTCGCAATGGCATCGCAGTTCTGCTCCTTACGTGCCGCGTGCGAATCGTTCGGACTGGACGTCGTGCATGCGGCCGCGCGAATCATACGAATCCGCGACGAGCCGCAAGACCCGTGCAGTGCGGGGCCACCGGTCCCCGATTGCTTGCGCTTGGTCCCTGTAGCGACGACTCAGTTCCCGTTCGGATTCCCCTCCATCCATCAGACCACGGCTGTGGACACCGCGCAGGTTCGAAATGCCAATAGCGAGGCCGTTTTCGATATCGGGATCGCGCAGTTCTTCGATCAGGTCCCGAATCGGCGGTGGCGGAACGATCCCCAGCTCATCATCGGGGTCGGCTGGTGCCTTGGCGAGCATCTGCCCGAGGTGACTGCATCCCAGGCCCGACAGATCGAGTACTCTGAACCTCTCTCGGGCTTCGCGGACCCAATCGCCGATACTCACCGGATCGACAGTGCCGTCCTCTCTCGTACCTGGAACTTTCTTCCAGTAGTGCAGCACTGTCCAAGGCCTGCTGGCAGCGAGCGTGGCGAGCCGCTGTGTCGTGTCGGCCTCGTCGGGGTCGCTTGGCTCGCTTTCATCCACCCGCGTGTACATGCTGGCAACGAGTTCGACGAAGAACCTCGGATCAAGCGAGAGCCTTGCGTGCAACACCGATGGTCGACTTCGGCTGCCTGGTACCTCGGCGAGCAGGAGCTCGAGTTGCGCGAGTCGAATCTGCCTCGAGTCGTCGAGATTGTGTTCAGTCAGCGGCAATCGATCATTGAGCCAGTCGAGCACCTCTTCGGTTCGGAACCGCAACCCTTGGGCCATCCGCGGTGTATCCGAAGCGGCGACAGCTTCAAGCGCCCGTAGCGCGAGTTCCACCAGCCGCGAACTCTCGCTGCCGGCTGCCTCGTCCGGATCGACTGTCGCAAGGCGTTGATACCAGAGCAGTTCGATGGCGGCCTCGGCCCTGTCCGAGACCAACAGTCGTTCTGCTGCCTCGGCAACGACTGTGAGGTCCATGCCATATGGCAGCGGAGCGAAGTGCGCCCAGTAGGCCGCCTCGACTTCAGGCCCGAGAGCTTCGGCGACTTCCCAGGCATGCGGGAACTCTCGAAGCGTGGTCAACAGCCGTGCCACGTTGGAAGTGCTGAGGTGGTGTTCGCGCAACTCTGCCAACCACTCTGCGAGGTCCCCGTCCTCGCGGTGCAAGTGGTTGAGCCTCTCGGTGAAAAAGCCCATCGCCACCAGGTCAAGAGTCACACCGTCGTCTTGGGGGCCGATTGCTTGCATTGAGCTGTGTTCGACGGCATCGATGGCCGGATCAGGCGACGCGTCGTCTGCAACCCAGCCGGCGAGGTCGAACGTGAGTGTGCGTACAAGCGTCGATTCGCCACTGTCGAGTGTCAGCTCATCCGAGTTCGCGAGTTCTGCCAGCACACAGCCGATGTATTGGACTCCGGAGACCTCACGGTCACCTTGTGCTCGGACAGCCAGCCTGCGAATGCCTGCTAATCCGCCGGCCGAATATGCCTCGCCCACTGCTGTATGGCGACGCTCAGCAAGACGCCGTTCCTCCGCTTCACGATCCTTGCCGAGTCCAGTCACGTCAATGTCCGGTGCATGTGACTCGAACAACCATGCGCCTGCAGTGGCCGTGTCGTCGTCTCCGATGCTCTCCGCGGACCGTTCGACGCGCGTGAGTTCATCGGGCTCCAGAGTCCAGAACGCATCGCTGAACTGACGGTGGAGGCGGATGAACGACCGTAAGCGATCACCCAGCAACGATCGGTCGAGTGCTCCTTGAGTTGCGGACTCCTCGACAATGTCCAAGACTCTGGCCCGTGCCTCCGGCGCCAGGCGCATGAACCTGCCGCCCTCGTCGAGCGGCCAGAACATGTCGGCGAGGTGCTCGGACTCGGCGGCCCTCGCAGCGAAGCACTCGATCATTTCCAGCAGCAGTGCGACGACTTGCTTGGTCGCGGAGTTGCGGTCCTCAAGCGGCGCCGGCTCGAAGACGGCGGGCCACTCGCGGATCTCCGGTGCCGTGTTCCGAGTTCCGAGAGAACGGTGCGGAGCGAGGTCCCACAGACAGCGCCACAGTGCAGTACGCCTTTCGTTGGCGCCAGGTGTCTCGTCGCTCATGCACCGGCGGCACAATCCTGCGAGTGCGCTGTTCCGTTGTTCGGTCGCCGACCCTGTCTGGGGAAGCGGCGGCATGAACAGCGAGACAAGGCATCTATGTGCCTCGGCGGCCACGTCGTTTTCTTCGGTTGCTGCGATCGTCAGGAGGGCGTCTGACACGAGTGCCAAGTGCCCGGGATCAGGGGACCAAGCGAGCGTTTCCAGAGCACGCCGCAGCGCATGCCAGCCAGCGTCGGACGACGGGCCGACACTGCCCTTGCTCAGGACTCGCAATCCGTCGGGAGACTCTCGCGCGTCATGGAGCACAGGTGCGATGGCGTCCAGAAACTCGTCCGGTGCCGCTTCAGCGAGCAGGGGCAGGACATCGTCCAGATCGACGATGCGATGAAGCGTGGGATGAGCCGCACTTGCGTCCCGGCCAGATGCTGCCCCCCGACTATTTCCCTCGCCCAATCGCTGTTGTCCATTGTCTGCATCGTCGGCGCCGAGCAATCCTCGGACGATCAACGCGGCCTGCACCCTGGGACTCGTTCCGCCGGCCAGCGGCGTGTCGATGCCGAGCACCCCGAGGAGCGCCGCCGAGCGCGCGACTCCGTAGCGCAAGTCGTGGCTATATGGAGATTGCGTTTGGACACGCCCATCGATCTCGAAGGGTGTCCCATCGGGCCAGCGTTGCACCTCGGTCTCAGTGAGCACACGTTGGGCCGCAGAGGAGAATCGGTCGAGAAGACCCACAGGTATCTCTAGGGCGAGATGCAGCCAGGATTCTTGCGGTGCGACTAGGTCCCACTGGTCACCGACCTGCGCGATCAGGGGGTCGGCACCTTCGCTGAGCGGGCGGAGCGTGAGCAGCAGATCGTCGTAGCTCAGGTCGTTGCCAGCAAGTTCGCACAAGAGGGACTGGTCGCTCTCGTGGCGCTCGGACCAACGGCCAGCCAGCAGAGCTGCCCACACCGCGGGACGGTCCCGGTTGTCTGGCAGGCGGTCCAGCCAAGCAGGCGTGACGGGCTGTGGACCCAGTTGGAGCGTCCTTCGCAGCGCACCCAGGCTGCGACGTCCGAGTGCCGCCAGCCGCCACGCTTCGCTGCGGTCCAAGCCCTGACGTTCCAGCGCATCAGCTGCAACCGTCGGGTCGATCGGTCCGACCTCGATCAGGGCTTCATGTTCGCCAGCATCGATGCTCGGGCGCGGGGCACGGGCGAGGGGAACAACCGTGCAATGCTGCGACGGTTCCGAGCCGTCAGCGACGTCGAGTTCGGAGGCCACCAGAATCGCGCCGCCGCCGGGCTCGCGCTTGAGGCGCCGCCAAGCAGCGGCGTCGGACACCAGCAGCATCCGGTCCAGAAGCGCCTTGCCGGGTGTTTCATGTCGGGCACCGGCTGCCAAGACGAAATCGATGGCATCTTGGGTGCTCTCGGCGGCGACGTACACGATCCCGCCTCCCGGTGTGCATCTCTCGGCGAATTCTCGGTACGGGTGCTCGCGGCCGGCAAGCAGCACTTCTGCGCCGAGCCGCCTGCCAGTATGTGCGAGCTCATGTTCCCAATGCCTGCGAGCCGACGTGAAGCCGTCAGGCACCAGACCAAGCCGTTCTGAGAGCCGGGCGCGGGTGGCTGGAGCTTGGATTAGCCAATTGAGCAGGTCGTCGACATCAAGCGCTCTGAGATCGCGCCAGTGCCCATCCTCACTGTGCTGCTCCTGCCATCGACGCTTCGCTTGCTTCCGGTTGGTGCCGGCGCTTGTCGGGCCAGCCGAGCGAAATGCCGTGGGCGGCGTCTTTTTGGCCTCGGGCCATAGGCGGGGCGTGAGGTGGACATATGTGGTCTCGTCGGCGTCCGGACGTGCCTCGTCGGCCCTCTTGCGGTAGTTGGTGTCGGCATTCCGCTCGACATCAGCCGATGTCGATACCTCCCAGCAAGAAGGCCCCGCGGGCACCCAAGCCGTTCCCCGGTGGCTCTCGACCACGAGATCGAAATCGGGACGCCCGATTCCCTCGGCAGTCGGGCAGTCGATCCGGACTAAGTCATGAGCAGGCGTGGTCTCCACAATCAGATCGCGAACGAGTTCGACCAATTCCGCCCGAGCAGACAGCGTGCCGGCCCATTGAAGGATGTGGTGACGTTCGACGAGCCCTAGGCCGTCGCGGCCGGGGCTAGCGCCGATCATGCCGCCGAGACCCGCTGCCCTAGCTGTCGTATCCGGACCGGTCGGCATGACGCCCCTATCGGAGGCCAGCGCAGCCGGCAGCGGATGGTCGGAATCTCGGCGTGCCCATGTCAGGCCGTCCTGCTCAAGGAGGAACACAGCACGGTCCAGCGACGCCGGTTCGGACTCGCCGAAGCGTGTGCGGAGCACTGCTCGTGCGTCGAAGGGCCCCGCGCCGAGCCAGACATAACCGCCCGTGGCTGAGTCTGCGGCGATGCCAGCCTGTTCAGGGGTACAGAAGTGCCGCTCGAACCAGGCGAGCATTTCAGCAACCACTTCGGCGTCTTCGGCGCTGCAGCGTTCTGCGATTCGCAAGGAAGCCTCGGTCAGCTCCTCAAGGGCAAGGCCGTCATCCCTCGATACGTCGGCCGCAGCGAGCACAGTGCGAAAGTCACGAAGCGTCTCGGCTTCGTCCGCAGAGATGGCATCGTCGGCTTCGAGGCCGTTGATCAGCGAGTCCGAGAGATCGGGTGGTTCCCGGTAGCGCTCGCCACGAGCAACTTCGAGTCGGAACAGTGCGCCGACCACGGCGCGTCTCGCGAGCGCCATGGCACCTGCTTTCGAGATCGGCAGGAGGCGTCGCGCTTCGGCGATCCAATCGGCAACGACATCGTGTGCAGGCGGTTGGGCATCGGCGGGACGTTGGTATTCGACAATGTCGAGATGCCACCCTGGTCGGCTGTCGACGAAGGTTCGCAGCGCTGCGAGGCGCGCTTCCGTGCTGTCGTCGCGATCCGATGGCGCGAGTTCGACGACGCGAGCTTCGGCACTGTCGTCCTCTCCCCTCCGGGCGACGAAGTAGGCAACGAGTTCCGCTTCAAGTTCCAGCCCGCCACTGGGTTCGAGTCGCTCGGAAGCGGTGACCTCATAACCAGCCGCCTCATATCGTCGGCGCGCTTGGTTCCCAGCGGCCCAGAAGTTCAGTGCTGGGGCAGCCATTGCGCCTCCAGCAGGTTCGGTGGGTCGGCAATCTGGATGTAGACGAATTCCTCGGGTCTCGATAAGCGTTCAAGGTGGCTGGCGAGTTCCGCCGGCCACGACTCGTATTCTGCCGGAAAGGCGGGCTCGCCGGACAAGGAATTCAGGGCAGTACGGGTCGCGTGGATGTCGGTGAGCTGGCCGTCGTCGGAGAATGCAAGCCCTGTTAAGGCGTCGAATGTCGGCTTGAGAACGTTGTCGAGGTCCGGGATACGGGCGGTCTCAATGTCACAGAACCAGTGAAAGCCGGCGTGCACCGGGCCGGTCTCGTAGACAGGTCCACGCTGGATGGCCGCTTGGGCCGCGTCCTCGACCAGCTGCCTCCAACCTTCAGTGCTTCTCGGGCTGCTCTGAAGCGACTTGGGACGGCCCACGACGATCAGATCGATCATGACTCTGTCGCAGCCGAGCTACGCAGAGCCGCTTCGACACATTGTCCCGCGTGAACTGTCGTGCTGGGCCGGATGAGTTCAAGGGATGCCTGGCACCCAATCCGAGACACCCCGCCTGTCAGCATCGGCAGAGCATATGCAGTGATATCTCATACAGTGCGATTGATTTTCGCACAGCGGTGAACTTTGGACGCTTTTTGTCGACCGGAATCCCGCGTCCTCGGCGATGCGGCTGGTGCGGTGGATAGGGCTAACCCTCCAGCGCAGGTGCGAGGGCGCGTCGCATCGCGATGGCCGTGAGTTCCTGAGCTTCGTGGGCTTGGTTCAAGAAGCGGGTCATGCCGAAGAAACCGTGGAACTGGCCCGGGTACTCGATGAGCGTGGTGGGCACTCCGGCATCGGCGAGCTTCTGTGCGTACTCGACGCCCTCGTCGCGCAGCGGGTCGTGACCGGCCACGATGACGAAGGCGGGCGCTGCGCCCGACGGGTCGTCGACAGCGAGCGGAGCTGCATAGGGATTGGCTCGTTCCGATGACGGGCAGTAGAGATCGTCGAACCAGGCCATCGTGTCGCGGGTCAGCAGGTAGCCCTCGGCGTTGGCAACCATCGAGTGGGTGTCGCGGTCGAAATCGGTCACCGGGTAGATGAGCACCTGCAGCGCAGGCTGGCCGCAAGCGTCGCCGTTGGCTGCGCCGTCGCGGCACATGAGCGCAACAGCGGCGGCGAGATTGCCGCCCGCGCTGTCGCCGCCGATCGCCACCCGAGCCGGGTCGATGCCCAGATCGCTGGCATTGTCGATCACCCATTGCGTGGCAGCGCAGCAGTCATCAGCCGGGGCTGGGAACGGATGCTCGGGTGCGAGGCGGTAGTCGACCGACACCGTCACGACTCCGGCCAGCATCGTGAGGGCACGGCATGTGCGGTCGTGTGTCTCGATGCTGCCGACGACCCAGCCGCCGCCGTGGAAGTACACGAGGCAGCCGAGTGCACCGCTCGCGTCAGCAGTGGCCGCGCCGTCGCCGGGCCGGTAGATCCGCACGGCGATGTCGTTGCCGTCGGGGCCGGGAATCGTCCGGTCCTCGGTGCCTGCGACCTCGACGAATTCGCCGGCGGGCGGCATCTCCTCGAAGCCCGCCCGGGCCCGTTCGTAACCGACATCCTCGAATGACGGTCGGCCCAGAGCGTTCAGCTGGTCGATGACTTGGGATGCTTCTGCTTCAAGTGTCACGGCGCGCAGCATAAGACTCTGGGCGGAAGCCTGGCGGGGCTGGTGCTGGCCGGGCGTTCGCCGGTGACCCTGTGTCGGCTGCCGTACGCTGATGCGGGCACGGCCGCGGGCGAACGCGGCGGCGATGACGGGGGCATGACATGGGTGATCTGCTGATCTCAGGCGGGCGTCTGATCGACGGGACGGGCGCCGAGCCGCGCCGGGCCGACGTGCTCATCTCCGACGGCGTGGTGGCCGAGATCGGCGAGTCGCCCGGCGATCTCGCAGGCCGCCGCGTCGACCGCACGGTCGATGCCGAGGGCCACGTGGTCACCCCCGGGTTCATCGACGTGCACACCCACATGGATGCGCAGATCGCGTGGGATCCGATGGGCGAGAGTTCGTGCTTCCACGGCGTGACCACCGCGGTGATGGGCAACTGCGGCTTCACGCTGGCGCCCGCCCGCGCCGACGCCCGCCATCTCGTGGTGCGCAACCTCGAACGGGCCGAGGACATCTCCGCTGAGGCCATGGCAGCAGGCATCGACTGGAGCTGGGAGACGTTCCCCGAGTACCTCGACTTCGTGGACGCCACGCCCAAGGGCATCAACTACGCCGGCTACCTCGGCCACTCGGCACTGCGCACCTGGGCAATGGGAGAGGCTGCATTCGACCGCGGCGCCAACGATGACGAGCTCGCGCTGATGCTGCAGCAGCTGCGTGATTCGATTCACGCCGGCGCCATCGGCTTCACCACATCCATCTCGTACAACCACGAGACCGCCGACGACCGCCCGGTTGCCTCGCGTTTGGCCGAGTGGTCGGAGATCGACGCGCTGGTCAGCGAGATGGGTGTCTTGGGCGCAGGCATCTTCGAGCTGGCCAACCACGGCGATCTGCGCTCGCGTGACGCCGAACGCAACGACGCCTATGTCGCCAAGATCGTCGAGCTGGGCGCCCGCACCGGTGTCCCGATCACCTACGGCATGCTCGCCCCCTCCAGCGAGGACCACCACTGGAAGCCGGTGCTCAAGCTGCTCGATGGCATCAACGCGGCGGGCGGTGTCTCGTGGGGTCAGGCGCACACTCGCTGCCTGGGGACCCTGCTGTCGTTCAAGACGTCGCTGCCGTTCGATGCGCTGCCGTTGTGGCGTGAAGTGCGCGCGGATTCACGGGGCGAGCAGTGGGCTGCGCTGCGGGACCCCGAGATCCGGCGGCGCCTCGTCGACGAGGCCGAGAACGGCGACTACGGCCGAGCCCTCGGCCCCGAAGCCCGCAAGCCCGTCTGGGAGCACATCTATCCGCTGACGCAACCGCTGCCGCCATTCCGCACGATGGACGTGATCGCAGCCGAGCGTGGCACGACGCCGATGGAGGCGTTCGTCGATCTGGCGCTCGACAGCGATCTGGAGATGTTCTTCGTGCAGGCCCTCGCCAACCAGGACCAGGACTTGGTGCTGCACCTGCTGAGGCACCCCCGCGCGATCCCCACGTTCTCAGACAGCGGGGCGCACGTCACTCAGATCATGGACTCGTCGCTGCAGACCCACCTGCTGGGCCACTGGGTGCGAGATCGTCAGGAGTTCACGCTGGAAGACGCGGTGCACCGCATCACCCAGCTGCCGGCGCAGGCATGGGGCTTCGACGACCGTGGGGTGCTGGCGGTCGGCAAGGCTGCCGATGTCAACGTGTTCGACCCCGAGACGGTGTCGCCGGACATGCCCAGGCTGGTGCACGACCTTCCGGCAGGCGCATCCCGCTTGCGCCAGACGGCCACCGGTTTCGCCGCCACCATCGTCAACGGCGAAGTCATCACCGAGAATGGCAAGGTGACCGGCGCGGTGCCGGGTCGGCTCCTGCGCGGCCCGCTGGCTCGCTGAACAGCCCTGCGAGGCTCGCTCGCGGATCGGCTCAACGGTCGGCAGGCCGAGCCGGAGACTCTGCTGCGTTGAGGCTCTGCTGGCTCGCGGTGATTCCTGGGTTGGGACGGTTGCCGACATAGGCGCTGCCGTAGTTGGGCTCACTGGACCATTCGATGCTGTCCAGCGTCGCCTCGAGTTTGCGGCGACCGTCGTTCCACGCTGCTACCAGGCGGTCCTCGGCGTCGTAGTCGAAGGGGTCGCCCAACCGCTGCTCGAGCGCCCCGCCGCGTTCGGGCGGGTTCTCAGCCAGCCAGCGGGCTGCGGCCCGCCACGCATCGACGGGCGCCAGCACGTCGCGGTAGCCGAGATCCCGCACCGTCGGACCGATGTCGAGCACCCGGTGCGTTGTCGACCAGCTGCCCACCAGCGGCCGTGCCGGTGCTGCCAGGTCGAACGGCAGCGACACCAGCTCCCAGCTATGGCGAAGCTCGTCCGCGATGACCTCAGCGATCTGTGCAATCGACAGCGCTGACGAGTCGGCCACGTTGTAGATGCCGCCGAGCGCGGCGGACGGTGCATCGCACGCCAGCAGCGTGGCGTGGGCGGCATTGCCGATCCATCCCTGGCTCTTCACCGTGAGGCCGTCGTCGGCAACGACGACGTGGGGTCGCCGGTCGAGTGCCCTGCGCACCAGCGGCCACTCCCGCGGCAACGGCTGTCGTGGTCCGTAGAGCTGGGGGTAGCGCAGGTGGATCGCGCCGGGATGGTGCTCGAACACAGCCTCCTCGGTGACCCGGATCATCCGCAGCTTGCGGAACTCCTCGCCGTCGCCGACCGGCGGCGCATCGTGCGGCAGCGGAACCGGCATGCCGAGCGGGAACAGGTCGTCGGGGCTGCCGAAGCCCCGGTACACCCCGACGCCGCCGATCGACACGAAATGGTCGCAGCGTCCCGCCAGCAGCGGCGCCAGCATCCGCAGGCGCCCGTACATGGCCACGACGAGATCGAACGACTCGCCGCCGAGCGCTGCGGCGGTGGCCTCGCCGTCGAAGGGGTCGGTGTGGATGTGGCGCACCTCGGGGCCGATCAGGTCGGTCTCATGCCGTCCCGTGTGCAGGATGGTCACCTCGTAGCCGCGCTCGATGAGCCCGCTGACGACGAGCGGTCCAGTCGGGCCGGTTCCCCCGACCACCAGCGCTGTGCTGTGTGACGTCACCGGATCATTGTGCCGTCTCGTCCCGAACAGACCTGGTCTGCCGGGTTCGAGTGCGCTCGCGGCGAGGTAATGCAGCAGCGCGGCGTGTAGCTTTTTACGGACCACATTCCGCATTGACACGATGAAACCAGGGGGATGCTGTGGCGACCAAGGCTGGAGAGCGTCTGGACTTCGACGGCGGCGTACAGGTCATCGTCACCAAGGGCGGTGAGGCTGACATTTCCGCGTCGTCTGGCGGCGAGGGACTGAAGGTCGGCAAGCGCTACCAGGACGAGGATTCCGGTATCGAGGTGCTCGTCACCAAGCCGGGCGCGGTGACCTTGCAGTGCAACGGCAAGGACATGGCGCTGCAGGAGCCCAAGAAGACCAAGTCGGCCGACTGAGGCCGGTCATCAGGGTCTGGGCCGACTGAGGCAGACCATTTGACTCAGGGCCGACTGAGGGACAACCTGCGCCGGCCACCCGAGGGGGTGGTGGCACCCTGAAACGCATCGAGCACACACTGCGAGGCGGCGCGCTGGACAGCACCGCGGCGCGTGCACTGACGGATCTGTGCGCGTCGGTGCGTGAGGCGCGCGAGCCGGCGGTGCTGGTGCTGCGCAACGAACCCGGCAGCGACTTCTGCTCGGGCATCGGCTTCGACCCACTGGAGCTGCAGCCCGACCCCGCGTCAGCGCTGGCCGCGGTTCGGAACCCGGTGGTGTGTGCCATTTCGGGCGAATGCACCGGAGCGGGACTCGAGATAGCGCTGGCCTGCGATGTGCGCCTGTGCGATGCGAGCGCCCGGTTCGCGATGCGCGATGCGCTGGAGGGTCGGCTGCCGGCATGGGGCGGCACCCAGCGACTGCCCCGTGCGATCGGTGCCTCGCGGGCGAGTGCAATGTTGCTGCTAGGAACCGAAGTCGACGCGGCAACAGCACTGGAGTGGGGGCTGGCACACGTCGTCGAAACCGACCTGGACGAGGCAGTAGATCGCTGGCTGGACGAGCTGGCCGGCGCGGGCCCGCTGGCGCTTGAGTTCGCCAAGGAAGCCGTGCACAGGGGCTCGGAGCTGCCGCTCGCCGACGGCCTGCGCCTCGAAGGCGACCTGAACCACCAGCTCGCAGCCACCGAGGATCGCGCCGAGGGTCTCGCCGCCTTCTTCGACAAGCGCCCGCCCGACTTCTCAGGGCGTTAGCCGTGAGAAGCATCAGACACAGCGCAGGTCGATGAGCGATTGGCTGCCGCCGAGCCTGTTCGACTACAGCGCCGAATTGGCCGATGCTGTGGATCGGCGGCTGGGTACCGGCGTGGTGGGCGACGCCAAGAGCTGGATCGAGATGCCCCGCCGGCTCGGGACCGCAGATGTGCCGAACGAACCGGTGCCGTGGGGCACCGGCGCGCTGTGCGTGGATCTCGGGCCAGACGACGCCGAGACCTGGGAACGCTTCGCCGAGGTGCACCGGGGAGAGCCGGACCCAGAAGCTGTCGCCGTCGCAGCCCAGGAGTGGCGCCTGCCAGTGACGCCATACCGCCGGCTTCCCGATGCGTCCACCCGGCGGGGTGCAATCTCGGCCGTCGGCACGGCGTCTGGCACATCCGGTGCGACGCCAGCTGCGTCGACCATCGTCTCTGGCACTTCCGGTACAACGCCAAGCCTGTCCGGCGTCGGCAGTGCCAGCGTGGTGGACCTGACTTCCATGTGGGCCGGTCCGCTTTGCACCGAACTGCTGGGCCGCTCGGGAGCTGACGTGCTCAAGGTCAGCTCCACGGCGCGACCCGACGGACTCGTGGGCACGCCGATGTACGCAGAATTGAATGCCAGCAAGACGGTCGTCGATCTTGACCCGCGTTTCCCGGCAGGCCGTCAGAGCCTCGACGAGCTCTTGGGTTCGGCAGATCTGCTCGTCACGTCGCTGTCGCCGCGGGCGCTCGCCAATCTGGAACTGCTGCCGGAGCAGCTCTGCGCCCGCCACCGACGGCTGCGCACGTTGGCGATCACCGCGTTCGAACCGGATTCGCCGGAGCGCGACTGGATCGCCTACGGCACGGGCGTGTACGCCGTCTCGGGCCTGGGCTGGCTGGGCGACGAACCGCAGGCACCCGCGTACTCCTATCCCGATCCGCTTGCGGGACTGCAGGCAGCGCGCGTCGCGGCTGACCAGCTTGCGGGCGTCGCGCCCCAACACACGCGTGTGTCGCTGGCGGGCGCGGTGGCGCCGCTGGCCAACCGGGCGTCCTGCAGCAGCGCCGCAGCGACCGCGGCTCCTGTTGCCGGGTCGGACGGTGATCGGCGTGGCTGAGATCGGCGGCGTCAGCGGAGCGAATGTCGGTCAGCCGCTCGCTGCCGGGTCCGATGGTGCGAGTCATGGCTGAGCGGGTACGGCTGGTGTTCGGCCATGACGGCGTGGCCACGATCATGCTGTGCCACCCGCCGCTCAACATCTACGACCTCGACATGCGCGACGGGCTCATCGAGGCGATCACTGCCGTGCGCGACGTGCCCGACGTGCGCTGCGTGGTTCTCGCCGCCGAGGGCAAGCACTTCAGCGCCGGTGCCGACCTGTCTGAGTTCAGCACCGCCGAGTCGATCTTCGATGCACGGCGCATCCGCTGGGACCGCGACCCGTGGCTGCCGCTGGTGAACTTGCCAGTGCCCACCCTGTGCGCGCTGCACGGCTACGCGCTCGGCTCGGGCTTGGAGATGTCGCTGCTGTGCGACCTGCGCATCGCGAGCGAAGACTCGGTGATGGGCCTGCCAGAAGCCAAGCTCGGCATGCTGCCCGCAGCGGGCGGCACGCAGAGCCTCACCGCAGCCATCGGACCTGTGGCAGCCCTGCCGCTCGTGCTCAGCGGCGTCAACATCGACGCAGCCGAAGCTCACCGGCTCGGCATCGTCTGTGAGGTCGTGCCGACCGATGATCTCGACAGTCGCACAGCGGAACTCGCAGGCTTGCTCGCCCGGATCGATCAACCGGTGGCAAGAACGCTGCGCCGCTGTCTGCGAGCCGCGAACGACCTCCCGCTCAGCGACGGCCTGACCGTAGAGCGCCGCTCGGCCCGCCTCGTCGCCGCCGGTTCGGGCGACAAATCTCCGTCGCCATAGCTGCGGGAGCGCCTTTCGGGCGGCCTGTCAGCGAGAGACGACGCAGAACTCCGAGCCTTCGGGGTCGGCCATGACGGTGGCCCGGAACCCGAGGTGGCCGGCGACCTCGGCGGCTGCGGGAACGAGAACAGTTGCGCCGAGCGAGACGAGGCGGGCGACTTCGGTATCCATTTCACCGGTGAACAGATCCAGATGCGCACGCAGCTTGGCCGTCTTGGCCTCGGGCACGCGCTGGATGGTCAGGTGGTTCAGCATCCGGCCGCCGCCGGCTTCCGACAGCGTGATGTAGGGACGCCCGTTGCCGGCCCGCGTATTGAAGCCGATGGCGGCTTGCCAGAAGTCGGCGATGCGCTCCGGGTCGGTGCAGTCGATCGTCACCCCGACAGCCCGCAGCTGCGGACCAGCTTCGGCGTCGTCGCCTGTCGTCCCGTCAGACGTCGCAGCGGCCGATTCGCTCATGACACCGGAAACTACTGCACCCGTTCGGTGCCCTCTGCGGCGGGCAACGCGGGATCGCAGACAAAGCGGATTGCAGGAATCTCGCCGTCGCTAGAGAATCCTGCGAAATCCATATCCTGTTAATCAGACCTGCTTGACAACTTCAAAGAGTTTATCTGTCAGACCAAACGGCTAATTCATTCCCGGCCGGGTCATGGAAATGGAAGCGCTTGCCTCCCGGGAATTGATAAGTATCAACTGTTATCTTACCTCCAGCATCAGTAATAGCCAGCATCGATTGTTCAAGATTTTCGCTATAAATCACGGTAAGGGTCTTGTTGGTTTGTGTCGGCTCAACATCTATGCCACTCGTAAGGCCGCTACTGTAGGTATCGCTATATTGATCGCCCCAATCGGTGTACTCCCAGCCGAATGTTCGGAAGTAGAATTTCGTTAACTGATCTCGCTCCTCTTGAGAAGAAGCCCTGAGCTCTACTAGATCAATCTCGTTATGCTTACTCATTGGCTTATTCCTTAAGATTCAAAAGTCATAATCATAGATGTATTTGACTGCAACCAAGCTGATCCAGTATACTATCATTGAATTTCCAGAGACGCCGAGCAGCTCACGGCCCAGTACGGATCGCGAGCGAAGACTCGGTGATGGGCCTGCCCGAGACCAAACTCGGCATGCTGTCGGCAGCGGTCGGCACGCAGAGCCTCACCGCAGCCATCGGACCGGTGGCAGCCCTGCCGTAAGTGCTCAGCGGCCGCAACATCGACGCAGCCGAAGCTCACCGGTTCGGCATCGTCTGTGAGGTCGTGCCGACCGATGATCTCGACAGCCGCACGGCGGAACTCGCAGGCCAGCTCGCCCGGATCGATCAGCCCGTGGCGCGGGCACTGCGCCGTTGCCTGCGCGCCGCGAACGACCTACCGCTCGGCGACGGATTGTTCGTCGAGCGCCGCTCGGCCCGCCTCGTCGCCGCTGGCTCAATCGGCGACACACAGACGCCATAGCTGCGGGCGCACCCTTCGGTACAACCCCTCAGCGGGAGACGATGCAGAACTCCGAGCCCTCGGGGTCGGCCATGACAGTGGCACGGAAACCCAGGTGGCCGGCGACTTCCTCTGAGGCCGGCACTAGCTCTGATGCGTCCAGCGCCACGAGCCGAGCGACCTCGGAGTCCATGTCGCCGGTGAACAGATCCAGATGCGCACGCAGCTTGGCCGTCTTAGCCTCGGGCACGCGCTGGATTTGTGAGATGGTTGAGCATCCGGCCGCCGCCGGCTTCCGACAGCGTGATGTAGGGATGCCCGTTGCCGACCCGCGTGTTGAAGCCGATGGCGGCTTGCCAGAAATCGGCGATGCGCTCCGGGTCGGCGCAGTCGATCGTTACCCCGACTGCCCGCAATTGCGGTGCGTCGGCCACGTCATCGGTCGTGGCAGGCGTCGCTGCGGCCGTCTCGCTCATGGCAGTGAAAATTACTGCACCCGTTCGGTGCCCTCTGCGGCGGGCAACGCGGGATCGCAGACGAAGCGGATGGCAGGAATCTCGACGTCCTCCAGCGACACCGAGCAGCTCACCACCCAGTACGGATCCAGCAGCGGCTGCCCCCAAGCGGCCGCATCGAACGCCTCGATCCGGGCCGCCAACCGCTCGACACGCGACGGCTCGTGATGCGTCTCGACCTGAACGAGACGGAGTCCCAGCGGCGTGTGCGCCAGGTTCATCGAGCCGACGTGCTGGAGATCGCCCACCGACAGCGGATCGGGGTCGAGCGCGCTGACCGACAGCATCACCCCGTTGCCCCTGCCGCCCCCGCCGTCGTGCCCCTTACCCCTGCCGTCGCTGCCGCCCCCGCCGATGTCGGATTCCGCTGACACCCGCAGGCCGACCTCGTCGTAGTGCCGTCTCAGCGAGACATCGGCGTGACGGGCCGGAAAGCCGAACTGGGTCTGCAGGCCCTGGACGGCGCTCGCCGTGGAAGCGGCTGCGCCGACGCAGAACGTCCGGGCGCGGGCGCCGCTGCGGCACACCACGCGGACGAACGCTGCACTGAACGCTCCCCACGGGCTTTCGGTCACGTCCCATGCCTGCAGTGACATTGCAGGCGGCACGATCGGGTGCAATCCCGGCGGCAGCACTGCTTCCCGCGCCGGGCGCCGCAGCTCAGCAACCAGCGACAGGCCGGTCACCCCGCCGAGCCGCACCGACTCTGTGCCGAATGCGGCAATCTCGGGCGCGCCGGCCGCCAGTTCGTCGACTGAAGCCGTTCCCGAGATCATCGGTTCGCTCCGGCGGGCATCGTCGAGGGCGCAGGCGAGCCAGATGCGCCGATGTCGGGAACGGTGGTCGGTGCCTGCACGCGCGCAGCCCGCTCGGCCGGGGTCTGGAACTGCGGGATCACCTCGGTTGCGAACAGCCGCAGGCTGTCGAGCACTTGCTCCTGGGGAATCATCTCCATGGCATTGAGCAGGAAGTTGATGCCGGTCACGCCGACGTCGTCCCACTTGCGGATAGTCCGCACGAGATGGTCGGGGTCGCCGATGCCGACGCCTTCGGGCAAGCCCTTGGCCACGCTCGGGTCGTCAGCGGGGTGCGCTTCCATTCGGGGTCCCGCGGCTGCGCAGTGCGGCACCCGCATTGCCGAGCGTCTGGTACGCCCGCGTCGGGTACGCCTCGCGGGTGAAGTACAGGTGCGCGTTCGACATGCTGAATGCACCCACCATCGGCAGGCCCAGCGCCGCCGCCTGGCGGTAGTCCTCGTGGCAGTACAGGAAGTTGAGCGTGTGGACCTGGTCGTTCACGAAGCTGCCGACCGGATCGCAGTTCGCCACCCGGCGGCAGTACTCCTTCGTGCGGCGCTCCTGCTCGGCAAACGGGGCGGCGCTCACACCCAGGCAGCCCAGCCCACGCTCGGCGGCGTCCAGCTCGGTGCCCGGCGTGGTCACCGTCACCCACATCGGCGGGTGCGGTTCCTGGAACGGCTTGGGGATGACGTTGCGGGCCGGCATCTCGAATCGGGCGCCCTGCCAGCCGAAGTCGTCGCGGGTCCACATCTGCGGGATCACCCGGCAGAACTCGTCCCATGTCTTCTTCGTGTCGTCGGGATCGGCGCAGAACCCGCCGAGCTCGGTCCACGTGCTTGACCGGGCCGTGCCCAGCTCGAGGCGGCCGTTCGAGATGATGTCGAGCGCGGCGGCCCGCTCCGCGACCCGGATCGGATTGTTCATCTCGGGCACGCACACCACGGCACCGTGGCCCACCCGGATGCGCTGGGTCTGCGCCGCGACAGCCGTGAGGAACACCTCGGGCGCGGGGCAGTGCGAGTACTCCTCGAGGAAGTGATGCTCCACCGCCCAGACGTGGTCGAACCCCAGCTCGTCGGCCACCCGGCACTGTTCGAGCGCGTTGTGGTACGTCAGCCACTCGTTCGCCCGGCTGAACGGCCGCGGCACCGACAGCTCATAGAAGATCCCGAACTTCATCACGCTGTTCTAGCCCAGCACCGTCCAAGCGTGACGGTCGAGGCAACGCCGAACGAAGACGGTCCTGCTCAGTCGATGGATCCTCGTGGGACGATCCATTCGCATTGCTGGCCGGTCACAGACGCGATGAGGTCGAAGTCGGCGTCGTAGTGCAGCACAGTGAGATGCTCAATCTCCGCGGCGGCTGCGATCAGCAGGTCTGGGATCGGTCTCCCTCGCAGCCCGCGTTCTGCGAGCAGGCGCTGCGTCTGGCGTGCCCGGCGCATGTGTTCGGCCGATGTCTCGATCAAGTGCAGCTCGCCGACACCGCTCGCCAGGGTCTCCCATTCGTCGATGTTGCGGGCCGAGAAGCCGATCTCGAGGTCGCTGATGCCTGCACGTGCTGCATGTCCGGCGACGACCAGCGGCTCGGCCACAGCACGAACCGCATCATGGGACAGCCTGGTCAGCGCACTGGTGTCAAGCAGGTGCGTTAGCGCCACGCGCGCTCACGGTCGTCAAACTCGAAACTTGCAAGAGCGTCAAGCGCCGCGGCGACCCGCTCGCCCCGAGCGGCGCATGCAGCGCGCAGCGCAGTGTTGACCGTGGCCTTGATCGTGTCGGTGCCCAGTTCGGCGCGAGCCGCAGACAGAAGCTCCTCATCAAGGTCGATCAGGTGCTTTCCCATGACTCGGAGTATATACGTTGTCAAGCGGATATATACCCGATCAGTGAGCCCGCGTGCTCACGCCGTCGATGCAGCGAAAATCAGGCGACTGGCCCCGATCTGTGGCGGTATCGTCGTTTCCAACGTGGCCGGGAAATGGCCGTACATTATTGGGCACGGCAGAGCGGAACGGGGGCAGGCACCATGGCTGACATAGTGAACCGGGTGCGCAGCGCACGCCTTGAGGTGCGCATGACGCCCGACGACCGTCGTCTCATCGACGACGCGGTGGCCGCCACGGGTGTCCTGCTGAGCGATTTCGTGTTGAGCAGCCTGCGCCTAGCGGCTCATGATGCGCTGGCCGACCGCACTGAGTTCGCGCTCGATGACGACGGTCGCCGCATATGGGACGAGCTGAACCGGCGGCCTGCCCGCGAACTCGCCGGCTTGCAGTCGCTCATGTCCCGCACGTCGCCGTTCGTCGAAGAGTGACGACCCGGTACCAGGCGCCTCGCCTGCTGGAACCGGCCGACGACGTCTCGGGCTTCGCCTGCCGATCCGCCTCGCAGACGCGCTGGCTTCGACGCTTCGGCCGTCAGGCCCATGCGACCGGTACGACGCGGGTGTTCGTGGTCACGCCCGCCGACAGCGCAGAGGTGGTCGCCTACTACGCCTGGTGCATGGCGAGCATCTCCCTCAATGACGCGCCCGACCGGCTGCGCGTCGGTGCCGGCAAGTATCCGCAGCCAGTCGCCTTGCTCGCCCGGCTCGGCGTGTCGACCAGCCACGAAGGGCAGGGACTCGGGGCAGGACTCCTGGCCGACGTCATGAAGCGAGCGTCGACTGCGGGACGAACCATCGGCTGCCGAGGCCTCCTGATTCACGCCGAATCCGACGACGCCCGAGCCTTCTACCTGCATCTGATCCCGGAGTTCGAGCCGTCACCGACTGACCCCCTGCATCTGATCCTGATGATGAAAGACATCCGCCGAACCGTCCCGACCTGACAGCCCGAGGTGGTACTCGTCGATCCTGTCTCGAAGTCGCAGCAGCTACTCGGCACCACGGTCAATGGCGTGCGCTTCACTGAGGCATTCGCTGACCTATCAAGTCGTTCTTTGCTGACTAGTCTAGTCATATGAGTGCCGGCGCAGTATCCGTTTCCGAGCTGAAGGCCAATCTGTCCCGCTACCTGCGCGAAGCGCGACGAGGTGGCGAGATCCAGGTGACTGATCGCGGCACGCCGGTGGCAAGGCTCGTGCCGCCCGCCGAGGCTGAGGACGAGCACCTCAGCAGGCTGATCAAGTCCGGCGTGCTGCGAGCGGGACACGGAGATTCTGCAGCCGTGCTCGACGAGCCTCCCTTGCAGGTCCCGACCAGCCTTTCCGAAGCGTTGGCGGCCGAGAGAGAGGATCGTGTGTGAGGTACTGGGATACCTCAGCGCTCGTGCCGCTCTTCGTTGCCGAATCGACGTCTGACACGGTGCGGTCTTGGCTGCGTGAGGACAGTGTCATCGCAACATGGGCATGGACGCGCGTCGAGATCGCAAGCGCCATAGAGCGACGGACGCGTGACGGTGAGCTCTCGCGGGAGCAGCGCCGCGGCATCGCGAGCCGATTGGGCGAATTCAGCACGACATGGCACGAAGTGGTCGAGATGCTGCCCGTGCGGTCGCGGGCGACATCAGTGCTGGCGCGGCATCCGCTCCGGGCAGCCGACGCCGCCCAACTCGGCGCTGCATTGCATGTGCAAGAGCAACTCGGCGTCCCGCTGCAGTTCGTGAGCCTGGACCAACGCCTCACCGAAGCGGCCGAACGCGAAGGACTCGCCATCGTCTCCGCGTGAGCAAGCGGCTACTGGCCTCTGCGGCCGGCTCGGAACTGAGCCAGCACCATCTCCCGGTACTCCGGCGAATACGCGAACGGCATCACAGCCCCCAATCAAGAGGCCACCACTCTCACAAACCCGGACCACAAACAGGGGGACAGTCCCACGGACGCGAACTTCACGTCCGGGAAGCGTTCGGGCGCGCCGGGCGAGCGGTCCGGTGCGCGACTGGTCGATCCTGTCGCGGAGCCACTGACTAGCCCGCCGCGCGGGATGGCTACCGGACCTCGGGCTGGCACTCGACTCGCCTCGGTGACAGGAGTCCCTGACTTGGGCCCGAGCCAGTCGCCTTCCACGCTCGATCTGCGTCAGATGTTGATGCGGTAGAGCTCTGCTGCGTTGAGGGACATGATGCGCTCGATGTCGGCGTGGGGGATTCCTTCGAGAGCTTTGGCGAGGTCGTGGTCGTCGCGGGGGTACAGGCAGGTGGGGTGGGGGAAGTCGGTCTCGAACATGAGCGATTGGGCACCGACGTATTCGAGGGTGGGGCGCACGGTCGACCGCTCGAACCAGAAGCAGCCGTAGAACTGTCGGCGGAAGTACTCCGAGGGCAGCATCGAGAGCTCGGCCAGCTCGTTCGGCGCTGTCTCAGCCATCTGGTGGTCGAGGACTTCGAGGAAGAACGGCAGCCAGCCGACACCGCTCTCGACCGAGACGAACTTCACGTCGGGGAAGCGCTCGGGCTCGCCGGAGTAGATCATGTTGCCGACCACCCGGGCGTTGCCCATGAACAGGTTCGCCGAGCCGACCGCAAGCCGCCGCTCGGGTCCGAACGACGGCCACGGCGCCTTGCCGTAGTAGTCGAGATTCCCCTTGGAGGAGCCGATGTGGAAGTTGACCGGCATCGAAAGGTCAGAGCACACCTGCCACACCGGGTCCCAGTGGGGCCTCGCCATGTCGGGCAGTCCGGCCTCCTCGGGATTGGAGCAGGTCACGATGCCGCGCAGGCCGTTGGCGTGGCAGCGCTCTATCTCTCGCACCGCCGCGTCGAGGTCCCACCATGGCAGCAACGCCATGCCGAACACACGCTGGTTGCTGGCTTCCTGGAACTCAGCGAGGGCGTCGTTGTAGATCTCCACCGAGATGAGCCGCAGCGCGTCGTCGGGCGACTTCAGGAAGTTCTGGTTGCCGAAGCCGGCCACGTTCGGGTACATGATCTGCGCGTCGAGGCCGAGCTCGTCGAGCATGGCGACCCGAGCCTCGGCGTCATAGCTGGCGCGGTGCACCATCTCGTTGTCGAAGTCGAAGAACACCGTGCCGGTGACCTTCTGACCATCGGGATCGACCACCGACGACGCGATCGGCAGCCCGATCGGTATCGAGTCGTCGAACCACCAGCGGCGCTTGCCGTTGCGTTCGGCCATGCGCGGCACACGGTCGCGGTACTTCGCCGGTGCCCGCGACGTCCACAGGTCGTAGGGCTCAGACCAGTGGCTGTCGGTGTCGATGATCTTCAGGTCGTCGAGGATGGTGCCGCTCATCGTCACTGTGCTCCTGTCGTTCCCGATGAGGTCGGGGCCTCCGAACGTGGTGGTTCCGAACGTGGTGGCTGTGGCCGTGTCGCAGCACCGGCTTCCGTTGGATGCGGTGTCAGTCGGCGGGGAACCTCAGCCAGCCGCAGGGACGGTCACCGGTCGGTCGCCGAACTCGGGCCGCTCGGTGCGGGTCTTCTTCAGCTCCCAGAAGCCGTCGATGTCCATCATGGCCACCATGCCGTCCCACAGCTTCAGGGCGTCTTCGCCCTTGGGCGCCCGGGTGATGACCGGGCCGAAGATGCCCACACGCTCGCCGTCGCTGCGGTTGAGGGCGATGATCGGCGTGCCGACGTCGGTGCCCACGAGCGCCAAGCCCTCGTCCATGCGGGTGCGAATCTCGGCATCCCACTTCTCGTCGGTGGCCGCCTTGGCGTGCTCGGGATCGATCCCGAGCTCCTCAAGCGCCTTCGCGATGTCGAAGTCGCGGTCGCCGTCGTGGTGGATGCGGCTGGCGAAATCCCAGTAGACGCCGAACACGGCGTCGTCGCCCTCGGCGGCCCGGATCGACTCCATGACCCGCAGCTGACCGTGCGTGCCTACCACTGCGTCGTAGTACGGGCTGTCTGTCGGGGGCTCATTCTTGAAGAGCAGGCTGATCGGCTGCCACTTCACCTTCAGGTTGCGCTCGGAAGCGACGTCATCGACGACCCACCTGGCCGTCACCCAGCACCAAGGTCAGATGGGGTCGACCCAGAATTCGATCTCGGCGGCTTCGCTACCCGTGTCTGTTGCCATGCGGGCAATCTACCCGTGCTGCGCGGCCCCCGGCCGGGGGCCGCCGCTGCCGGCTCACATGGACGTGCCGTCGGGGTTCAGGTAATCGCGGGTGATGTGGCCCTCGTCGCACAGCGCTTGCCACTCGGCGTCGTCGAGGCCTAGGAGGTCGCGGTAGACGTACTCGTTCGCGTCGCCGAGGATCCCGATGGGCCGCCATGGCATCTCGGGGCCGTCCCAGCGCCACTGCCGGCCTGGGTAGCTGTGCCAGCCCTGCTCGACCGAGCCGTTCTCGCGGAACCAGCAGCGATCGCTCATCTGCGGGTCGGCACGCAGCTGCGATTCGCGCAGCACCGGCCCGGCGGGCACGCCTGCTCGCTGGCACAGGTGGAAGACC
>JAJDTF010000142.1 GCA_022827265.1 Acidimicrobiia bacterium
GAAGGCATCTTGTGGGGCTACTACGGGGTGCTCGTGGAGGCGATTCCGATCATGGTCTACGGCAGCACGGCGTTCCTGCTCGCAGCGCTCATCCTCCTGCGACTGTGGACCACCCGTCACCGGATCCGCACCGAGCTCGCGTCGCCCGACTGACCGGGCGTTCGATGCTCTACGACGTGGGAATCGGGCAGGCGACGGCTCGGTAGGTGCGCAGCCGCTTGCGCAGTGTCCACAGCAAGAGTGCGACGGCGGCCAGTCCCACGATGGGCTGCACCGGCGCCCACCACGACAGCGCTCCTGAGATGCCCACGAGCGCCACGACCGCCTGATTGCACACCGGACAGCCGACGGCGAGGAACGAGACCAGCCCGCCCCACAAGGTGGTGGTGCCCTGCCGTTCAACGGCCTCTTCGGTGCCTGTCTCATCGCTTGACGGCGGTCGGATCGCGAAGATCAAGCCGATCAGTGCCGAGGTGATCGCCAAGATCACCCAGTCGAGCCACCGAGCATCGATGGGCCGACCGAAGATCGGCGTGTCGATCAGATCTGACGGAATCCCGATGAGCACCGCGGCGATGGCCCCGTACACCACGGCTCGCGGCCACACCGCCCTCGGAAGCTCCCGCAGATCGCTCAGCACTGCGGCGACGCTACCGCGCCCTCCGCCCTGCCAATCCGCGCCGCGCCAGGCGTTCAGATCGGCTCGGTCAGCGCTCGAGTTCTTGGAGGGTTTCGAGGATGGTGGCGGTGTCGCGCATCCAGCTCACGACCCGGTCGATGCAATCGGGGCGGGTCACGTCGAGCAGCAGCGTGGCAACGGCGACGGTGGCGCCCGACTCGTCATCGGCGACCATCGTGGTCGTCGGCCGCAGGCGTGCATCG
Organism: Acidimicrobiia bacterium; assembly: GCA_022827265.1. Lineage (GTDB taxonomy): Bacteria > Actinomycetota > Acidimicrobiia > Acidimicrobiales > Poriferisodalaceae > Poriferisodalis. Next base: position 883 of record JAJDTF010000142.1, read on the forward strand.
GAAGCAACCAGCACCCCGGCCGCACGGAGCTGGCGGCGCTGAAGTTCGCCGCCGTCATCGTTCATGAGCTCATCTTCCATATATCTCAAGTTATTTCATTATTCTCCAAGCCTCCAATTGATTTTCGCGTGAGCGCTCAAGCGGACTGAAGCCACCACGTCCACGAATCGCCATCGACCGGCGGGCAGGCGAGGAAGGCAGCAAGCGCTAGTGCACACGCGCGATGGCCAGATGCTGCGGCCCAAACTGAGGGCCGACGTGACGGGCGGCGGCGTAGAGTCGCTGGTCGATCAGGCCAACGTGGGGAATGAGATCGTCCCATGGCTGCAGACAGTTCAGCTGACGACACCGAGCCGGGTTCGGTCGCGGTTGGGCACCGGTTTGCGGCGGCGCTGCGGGAAGCTGGACTGTCGGTCATCGCCGAGATCAAACGGCGCTCGCCGTCTCGCGGGGCGCTGAATGCCGATGCCGACGCAGCCGATCTGGCATCGGAGTACAAGGCGGGCGGGGCTGCCTGCCTGTCGGTGCTGACCGAGCGCGAGCGGTTCGGCGGCGCCCCAGAGGATTTGCAGGCCGCCAAGGCGGTGACGGGTCTGCCGGTGCTGCGCAAGGACTTCCTGCGCACGCTCGATGACGTGCGCGACAGCCACGCCATGGGCGCCGACGCAATGCTTGTCATCCTCGCCGACATCGACCCGGCCGATTTGCCGCCCATGCAGGAACTGGCGCTGTCGCTCGGCGTAGACGTGCTCACCGAGGTCCGCGATGAAGCCGAACTGGAGACAGCAGTCGATCTCGGCGCCTACATGATCGCCATCAACCAGCGCGACAACCCCGAGTCCACCAAGTTCACTGTCGACTACGACAAGGCTGTCCGTGTCAGCCGCAGTTTCGCAGCGATCGACGAGAGCATCCTGCTGATTGCGGCCTCAGGCATCGGCGTGCCCGGCGGCACTTCCATGCGAGCAATTGCCGAAGCCGGCTACGACGCTGCGCTGATCGGCGAAGCACTGGTCGTCGCCGACGATCCTCCGGCCCTCCTGAGAGATCTGCTCGCCGACGCCGAACACGACTAGCCCTTTGCCCGATCCCATCCGGGAGCTGCGCATCCGATCAACGGGGCGCTGAAGCCGAGAGCGATCAGCCGGGGGTGAGGGCGTCGGTCACGACGGCGTCGGGGATCGCGCCGCCGCCCGCCTGCTCAGTGCCGTCAGCACGGATCAGCAGCCAGCGGGGGTGATAGCTGACGCCGAGCGCTCTGGCGAGCTGACTCTCGGTATCGGGCAAGTTCGGCATGTGGCCGAGTCCGTAGGAGCTCACGAAGCGTGAGATGGCCGACGCGGTGTCATGTCCCCCGACGCTGACGAGGGCCAGGTTGCCTCCGTGCTGTGTCTTCAGCGCTGCGACCGCAGGCGCCTCTCGCTGGCAGTTCGGTCACCAGGGCGCCCAGAACCACACCAGCACATCGCGGCCGGCAAATGCACTGACGTCAAGGGTCGTGCCGTCGACTTGTGCGACGGCCAGCGCCAGCACCTTGGGTCGATCCTCGGTGGGCTCGGGCTCGGTGACTGCCTCTTCGGCGTCGTCTCCCTCTGCGTCCTGCTCGACCTCCTCGGCATCGCCCTCGTCCTCGGAGCTTGCAGCATCGTCTGCCTCGGCATCCTCGGCGTCGTCCGCGTCGTCTGCGTCGTCCGACTCCTCACTGCCGTCAGTCTCGTCATGGCTCTCGTCGGACTCATCGTCAGCCTCGTCGTCGGCCGGATCATCAGTGACGTCCTCAGCCACCCCCTCGTCGACATCGGCGCTCTCGTCGGACTCGTCATCACCCTCGTCGTCGGCCGGCTGTTCTGCGGTCTCGCTGGAGTCGCTGTCGGCCGGATCTGCCTGGTCCGCGGCGTCGCTCTCGTCGCTGCCGGTCTGGGCCTGATCGTCGCTTGCGTCGTCGGGCTGCGAGGCTGTGGCCTGATCCTTGCCGTCGCCGACAGCCTCGTCGGCGGTGCCGGTGTCCTCTGCAGCGCCTTCGGAATCTGCTGGCTCAGCAGGCGCCGGCGCCGTGGTTGGGCTTGCAGGCGGCTCGGTCGTCGCGACCGCTGGTGTGGTCGTGCTGTCAACCACCGTCTGGGGTGTCTCGTCGCTGGCGCTGCTGCAACCCGCCAGTAGCCCCGCGCCCACGACGCACGCAGCAGCGACTCGGACCGCTCGACGCAGTGCCAGCATCACGCGAGCGAGCGTAACGCGCCCCGGCGCCGGCTCAGAAGCGGCTTCGGACGCTGGGGCCGAGTGTCCCAAGCTTGGCGGGAACACGCCGCTAGGTTCACGCCGTGCCGCGCCTGTTCGTCGCCGTGTGGCCGCCCGCCTCCGTTGTCGACGAACTGGCTGGGCTGCCCAGACCGTCGGCGCCAGGCCTCAGCTGGACCAAGCCGCACCGCTTGCACATCACGCTCCGGTTCCTCGGCGAATGCGACACCGGCGAAGCGCTCAGCACTCTCGGCAGACAGTCATTCGGCGAGACATCGGTAACGCTCGGTCCCGCCCCCGAACGACTGGGCCGTGGCGTGCTCATGCTCCCCGCCGTCGGCGTCGACGAGCTTGCCGCGTCCGTTATCGACTGCACGCGCTATATCGGCGACCCGCCGCCGGACCACCCATTCGTGGGCCACCTGACCATCGCACGCTTCCGCAAAGAGCGGCCATCGGTCGACTGGCCACGCCTCGGCGAGACGTTCGATGTCAGCGAGATCAGCCTGGTCGAGTCAGCTCCGTGGGGCGAGTACCTGAATGTGGCGAGCTTCCGGCTCAACTAGCGCAGCTCGCCCGGCCGGCCGGGCGAATCGGCCTACCGGCACGTGAGAACCTTGCGGTGAACACCGCAGCAGGGGGAGCCATGGGACTTCACCATGTCGCCTACGCAACTCGGGACCTCGAGGCGACACACCGCTTCTATGAGGACCTGATGGGGTTCCCGCTGGTCCACGCCGAGCAGGCCGAGCGGCCGCATCCCGACGGCGGGCCGACAGGCCACATCAAGCACGTCTTCTACGACATCGGCGACGGCGAGTGCATCGCCTTCTTCTTCATCCAGAACATGGGCGAGCAGGCCGACTACAGCACCGACCTCAGCGCAACGGTAGGGCTGCCG
>JAJDTF010000068.1 GCA_022827265.1 Acidimicrobiia bacterium
CAAGCCCCGCCCCACCCCGCACGCCCGCGCTGCGCCCGAGCTCGCCGCCCACCCCCAACCGCCCCAGCACCAACAACCACGACCCCCGCCAACCCACCCCACCGGTGGATCCGGGCTTAGGGGTCCATCTCAATGCCGTCGTGCTCGTAGGCGCCCAAGCCGTCTACGCGCACACCAGCGATACCGAAATTGCCGTGGACGAATACACCTACGATGCCGACTTCGCATTCGAACCGGACGGACTCGCCGATTCGCCCTCCATCGCAACCCTCATGAGTGCGGCGGGCTTCATACATCGAGGCCAGCCCGGTCAATGGCTGAGTCCCGGCGGTGTCGAAGTTGACCTCATGGTGCCAGAGCTCTTGGCAGGTACCGGATCTCGCAGTGCGGACCTTGGTACTCACGGCAAGCATGTCGCTCGCCGGGCGAAGGGCCTCGAAGCAGCAATCATCGACCGGGAGAGGATGCTGATCCACGCCCTGGAGCCGACGGACCGGCGCATCGTCGAGATGAACGTCGCCGGACCGAGTGCTCTTCTTGTCGCCAAGATCCACAAGATCGGTGACCGCTCCTCGACTCCAGACCGGCAAGTTGACAAGGATGCGCTGGATGTGCTCCGACTCTTGCAGTGCGTTTCGACTGACGAGTTGTGCACCCGGCTCGCCCGGTTGCGTCAGGAAGAATTGAGCCGAGATGTCACCGACGAAGCGATTGCACAGATGCCATTGCTCTTCGGTAGCGCAGACTGCGTCGGCGTTCGCATGGCCGTGCGCGCGGTCGAAGGTTCCGAAGATCCCGACGTCGTCACGTCGTCGATGGTCATCTTGATCAACGATCTGCTCGGGAGTCTGTAGCCGGTCGACTTGCCTTGGCGTCCAACTAGCGTCCCATTGCTGAGCAAGGAGCACGGCATGGCGCAATCGCTCAGGTTCGGGATCGTGCACGACTTCCGCTGCCCGCCGGGCAGCGACGTGACGATGCCGCAGGTGTACGCCGAGACGTTCGAGCAGGTGGTGCTGGCCGAGCAGCTCGGCATGGAGCTGTGCTGGTTCACCGAGCACCACTTCATGGCCGACGGCTACCTGCCCAACTTCGTGCCGGTGGCGGGTGCGGCAGCGGCGCTCACCAGCAGCATCCGGTTCTCCACCGACATCTGCCTGATGCCGTTCCGCGACCCGGTGCGGCTGGCCGAGGACCTGGCCGTGCTCGACAACATCTCCGACGGCCGCATGGAGCTGGGCGTCGGCATGGGCTACGCCGCGCATGAGTTCGCCGGCTTCGGTCTGCCGATCAGCCGGCGGGTGTCGCTGACCGAGGAGGCCATCGAGATCGTGCGGCTGGCATGGTCGGGCGAGCCGTTCAGCTATGAGGGCAAGCGGTACACCTACCGCGATCTGCGGGTCACGCCCGAGGTGGTGCAGCCCGGCGGGCCGCCGCTGTGGGTGGCGGCCACGAGCCGCGCCGGGGCGCTGCGGGCTGCCCGCTTCGATACGAACCTGCTTCCCCAAGGGCCGAAGGCTGCCGTGCTGGATCCGTGGAAGGAAGCCCTGGCCGCTGACGGCCGCGACCCCGGCGACAAGCGGGTGGGGATCATCCGGGGCGTCTATGTGACCGACGGCTCCGACCCGGCTGACGACCCCGTCTGGGAGGCCGTGGCCGCGGCGGAGAAGTACCGCCGCGACGTCTATATCGGCATCATCAAGGCCAGCGCCGACCACAAGCAGACGGCTCGCGAGCGTGCGGCCCGCACCGGTCCGCGCCAGCCCGATCCGCTGAACCCGCTGGTGTGGACGGTCGGCGACGCCGACCACTGCGTCGCCGAGCTGACCGCCATGATCCGCGACCACGACATCACCGACCTGGTCACCTGGGGCGGCCCGCCCGGCCTCCCGCCATCGGTCATGAACGCCTCACTGGAGCGCATGGCCCGCGACGTGATTCCCCGCATCCGCGCCAACTTGGCCTAGCGGTCGAGAGGTGCCGTAGGGTCGCGGCATGGACATTGCTGACCGTCTGGAACTGCACGAACTGCCGGGCCGCTACGGCGACATCATCGACGACCGCGACTGGGACCGGCTGGGGACGATCTTCACCGACGATGCGGTGTTCGACCTGACCGATCTGGGCGCACCGCGGCTGGAGGGCTTGACGGCGATTCGCGACTTCATGGCGGATGAGGCCGAGCACCCGCGCACGCACACCATGACCAACATCTACGTGAACGAGACGGCGGGCGGCGTCGAGCTGAAGTTCCGCATCTTGGCGCTGCTCGGCGGCGGCAAGGTCGGCACCGCCTCGTATCACGACCAGGTGGTGAAGACGCCCGACGGCTGGCGAGTGCAGGACCGCTTGCTCAAGCGCCGCCGCACGCAGGTGTACCCCGACTGAGTTGTCGCAGGGCCTGTTTCGGGCCAGCGAAAAGACAGTCGAGACGTCAGTCGGTCGCCGGGGCGTGGCTGTCGAGCCAGGCGCGCCAGCGGGCGTCGTCGCGTTCGGCGGCGGCTGCGCCCTCGGGACCGTAGAGGTACAGCCACACCGAAACCATCGTGAAACCACCACCGTCCTCGGAAGTCAGGAACCCGGTGCCGGGTGCGGGGCTGTCGAGCAGCAGGCTGATGCGGCGCGGGCCGGTGCCGACGACGGTGCCGCCCATCTTCGTGTCGTCGTCGGCGGCCACGTCGAGCCGGTCGCCGACATCGGGCATCTGGCTGATGCCGAGCCCGCCGGCGAGGATCTCCCAGCCCTGCTCGGGAGTGACCGGCCACATGACCATCGGGAGCGCGGAGGTGGCGGTCTGTCCGGCGAAGTGCTCGAGGTGGAGCTGCAGGTTGGACATGAACAGCTTCCAGCCGTCCACCATGGCGTCGTACTGCGGGTCGTCGTCACCGAAGCCTGCGTTGTGCAGCCGCACGGTGCAGGTGTTGTCGTCGTGCGGCTCGACGATCCACTCGAACGACAGCCCGTCGACGCCCTCACCCCCGTCGAACGTCACCCGATGCGGCGGCTCCCAGACCGCGACCCGGCCTGCGATCTGCATCTCAGGTTCGGGGCCAAACGACGCCGTGCCCGTTCCCCCCGCCCGTTCCTCCACAGTGTGGGGCACGTACCACGCCGAGATCCCCGGCCCGGTCGCCACCGCCCGCCACACCGTCTCAACATCGCCGATCACCTCGACCGACAAATCAATCACTCGTCCCGAATCCGTCATGCGCTCATTCTGCCCCGCTGCCGACGCAGGCACGGCGCTCTGTTCGCGTCGGGCCGCCCTGCTGCGTACGCTTGCCGAACTATGGCGACGGGCACCGGATACATGCCGCGGCTTGAGTCGCGCGAGGCGTACGTCGATCACCTCGAGGGCTACACCGAGCCCGCTGTCGCCGAGCTTCGCGACGGCAAGCTGAGCCGGAAGCTGCTCAAGACGTACATGCTCGAGACGGCTCGACACGACCACGACACGCCCAGCTTGGAATCGCTCTTCCCGCCCCGTGTCCGGCTGCATCGCATCGACGACACGCTGTACCGGGTCGAGGACGAAACGCACGAGGGACAGATCGTCGGGCTGCTGGAGCTGCTCGAACGGCGATTCCCCGTGCTCTACACGACGCTGGATGCCGACGACAGCAACAAGTGGGTCCGACAGGTAGTCGACCGCAACCCGTGGCTGGATCGCCTCTGGCTCTCGTCGCCGATCCTGTTCGAACTGTGGAATCACGTGCAGCGCACCACTCCGGCCCATCGCTATGTGCGCCTCGGGTTCGAGCACGAAGCCTGGTACGAGGCCACGCCTGGGCTTGACGAAAGCGACGACGAGCGCATCGAAGAAGACGAACCCGCGAACGACGACGTGGCCCGAGGACTGGTTGAGCGCCGCCGGTCGCGAGTGACGCTGACCGAACGGCTCGGCGTGCTTCAAGACAAGCTGCCGCAGTTCCTCGATCTGTACGACCCGATGCACTCGTTGGTACAGCTGCAGATCCCCGGCGGCAACCGGGGCGGCCACCTGCTGTACCACGACGGGCACGCCACCAACCGAAGCGATTCATTCGTCGAACACCGCCAGGAGATCGCCAAGGTACTGAGCCTGTATCGCGGTGTCACTGAGCACTCCGAGGAGCGACTCTGGCTGGACACCACCGAGGTCGGCGACGATGCCATCACGGTGAAGGGCGCCCCGGTCACAATTCGGTTCAGTCAGCCGCTGAGCGAGGACACGTTCGCGCGCTTCGTCGATCTCGGCCTGAAGCGCCGAACGAGCCGGCTTCGCATCGGCGGATACATCACATGGAGAGGCCCCGCCAAGGTCCATGTCGCGGCCATAGATCGCCATCTCTGGCAACCGTTCCTGCTGGAAGCCACGAGCCGTCAGCTCACCGCTGTGTTGCCGCACGGCACCTGCGGCAACACAGTTCATCGTCTCGTGACCAACGTCCAACGCTGGCTCGACCCCAACATCGAGGTCTGGCTCGGCAGCGAGCGGTACGAGACCGCTGTAGCGAACTCCATGCGAGTCGCCGTATGACCGACGTTTGAGTCCCGTCAGGTTTGCCGCAGATGTTTCCTGTCGTGTTCAAGTCTTGTCGGGTCGGCCGACGGATTCAGAACGGAGACTCCGCCGTGGCAGCGGCAAGTTGCAAGTACGGCGACGGGTCCGTGGAACGGCTTCCGTAGCGAGTCGGGCGCTCTCGTGCACGGGTCAGCAGCAGTACTCGCGATGCCCTTGTTGCCGCCACATAGAACGTCTGCAGTTCCGCCTGCCTCGTCTCGCGCGAAGCTGCGCGAAAGTCGGGGAACTGCCCATCGTTCATGCCGACCACCGCGACCGCCTTGAACTCACGCGCCTGCGCCTTGTGGACGGTGAGCAGTCGTATCCCGGAACCCAAGTCGCGACCGCGCACCGTTCGCTCGAAGTGCAGTGCGAAGCGGGTCCATGAGCGCTCTGCGACCGACGCTGTGTTCGCGAACTCATGCCACGTATCGCTGATGAGTTTCCTGTCGGCAGCCCAGCTCGCAAGCAGCGCGGTCTGTTCGGCCTGAGGCAGTTGGCAGTCCTCCAGCGACGCGACGAAGGCGGAGGGCGACTCGGCTTGCAGCAACGGGACGAGAAGTTCGACATGAGGACTAGCGGCCGACCGCAATGCGTCGGCTGAGGGAACGTCGGTACCGACCGTCACCTCGCCCCCTGCAGCCGCTAGCTCGATGCCATGCTCCCTGTGCAGCGCAGATGCGGCCGACATGTGGTGTCGGTCACTGCGGAGCCTCAACAACTCCAGCGTTACGGCGCCAAGCGGGCTGGACATCAGATCGCTGTCCCGGTGAACGCGGGCGACATCGTGCCCGCGTTCCGCTAGCGCTTCCGAGGTTGGGCCGAGCGAAGCGGCGTGCCGCGCCAGCACGGCGATGTCCTCAGCGTGTACGCCGCTCGGCTCCCCAGCGGACACGGCTTGAGCAGGCAGCCCCTCGGCAAGCAAGGTCGTCGCCCACTCAGCGACAAAAGCGGCCTCTGCCCCTTCGTCAGCGAAGTCGCGACAGAGCAGCATGCCCTCGGCTGCGCACTGGGAGCGGTCTTCAGCCCGGCCGTTGCCCTGCCCCAGTTCTTGCGACACTCGCCGTTCCAAGAGTGCCAGACTGCGCGACGCCCGGAAGTTTCTGGTCAGTGTGAGATTCTGTGCGCGGTATTCGGTGGCAAAACGCTCCATGAGCTTGCCGTCACCTCCAGCGAAGCCCGTCACCGATTGATTCGGGTCACCCAGCAGTGTCGTCGGCACCAGCGGGGCACCATTCGTCGCCTGCTGACCGATCAGCGCAGCAATGAGGCTGTACTGCTGCTGAGTGAGATTCTGAGCCTCATCGACGATGACCAAGCCATAGATTCCGCGCACCGTCGTTGCCACGGCAGGAATCCGCAGTACCTCAACAGCCTTCGCAATCATCTCGCTGAAGTCGACGGCACCCCTGTCATCAAGCGCATCTCTCCAGTCGCGGAGTTGAGGATGCTCATTGCCCCTCGCACGCTCGAGGTCAAGTTCCCTAAACAGTCGCGCGCAATCCTCGGCTCGCCACGAACTGTCGAATGACGCGAGCAGATCGGCGCGGTCGGCATCGTTGGCGAGGATTTGGAAGTCCGAAGGGAGACCGACGTGACTGCCATGGGTCGCGAGGAGAGTCTGGGAGAATCCGTGAACCGTGTCTGCCGTGACGCGGCGCATCAGGCTGCCGATGCGGTCCCGGAGTCGTTCCGTGAACTCGTTGGCGGCTCTCGTCGTGTAGGTCACCACGAGGACTCGAGCGTGGCCCGACGCAGGGTCATTCACGAAGCGCTCAGTTCGCCGTGTCAGCGTCTCGGTCTTGCCAGTGCCAGCTGGCGCCATGACGACCAGAGCCGGGGCGTCGCTGTCAACGACGGCTTGCTGTTCATCGGTCAACTCGAATTCATCAGGCGCGGCAGTGCCGACGGTCGTCATTCGTCGCCTCCATCGTCATCAGGCACAGGGCCAAGGCGCGCACGCAAGAGGCCGGCCAGTCGCCGAAGCGGCTCAGGCCAATCGGTCCCATCGGCATACGGATGCCTCGCGACGAATTCCTTGGCCAGTGCCGCGCCGATGCTGCCCTTGAGATCTTTCATAGTGGAGAGAAGTTGTTCAGATGGTGCCACTGGTCGGCCGAGCGCCTCACACGCAGCCCGGCACGCATCGGGAGATGCATCGATCATCAACTTCTCAATCGCACCTGCTTGAGTGCCCTCCGACGCCGAGGTTTGCTGTTGTACCTGTCCCGACCAGACGACTTCGCGGGACGTGTCCAGCTGCTGGTTCGCTGCAAAATGCTCTACGTCAGCCCTGCCGGCAGGATCATCATCGGCGAAGATGACGAGTGGCACTTCGGCATGGCGGGCGAACTTGATAACCGCGCCGACAAGGAGTCGGTCCATGCCTGCGGAATCCACGACTGAGATGCCATGTGCCAGCGGGCCCAGCGCCTCCCGCAGCACAGGCGGCAGAAAAGCTCGCTCGGTCGCACCGTCGCCCACAACGATGGCACTGGCGAACAAGAGGTCCCCGAAGGGCCGCTCGGCCAGTCGGGTCAGCTTCTCCATCTCGCTCGCATAGAAGGTGGGCTGCTTGGTGCGTCGCGAATCGTCGACGTCGTCTTCGACAGGGCCGAACCCAACCGTGGCGTAAGCACCCTCCAAGGAGCGTCTGACGAGCACGATGGACTCAGGCGCGACCGATGTCGCCAGCAGCGGCGAATGCGTCGTCGCGACCACCTGTCGGCTGCCACCTTCGAGCAGCGTCGCCACTTCGATGACTGCGTGGGGATGCAGATGAGTCTCAGGTTCTTCAATCAGCGTGATCGGGTGCGGCCGTATATCGCCGCCGTCGACGCCCAGCGTCTCCCGGTAGAACACGTCCTGCACCAGCAGCGATGCGAGGCTCCGTACGCCCGAGCCGTGCAGCCTCGATGCCAGATGATCGGTTCCGTCGCCGAAGCTGACGCCAACGGTGCGGGCCAGTTCCTCGAGCGTCCGGGGAACCGGGTCGACACGGGTGGGGCCAAGCGCATCTACGTAGCGGTCCAGACTGTCGAGCGAGTCGCGTAGGCCGCCGAGCGTCCTGCTGTGCTGCAAGATCTCACCACCGAGGTCTGCGAGACGCTGCTCCAGTGCCTCCCGGTCAGGCCCTTGCACCCCCAAGTCATTGAGAATGCGGCGGATAGCTGTGCCGCGCTGACGGAGCTCAGCATCCAGGTCCCGCCGCGTGTCAACGAGTTCGGCATGCAGCAGATGGCGCACCTGGCGATCCAGCGCACGGTTGGTCGCCTCCCATGTCCCGGCCGTCACGGAGAACCTCATCACTTGCGATTCGTGGCGGGCACCAGCTCCTTCACCAGTCGAAGTGATGGTCGTTCGCCAAGCGAAGCGTTGTCGAACCGGACTATCTGACACCACCGCCAGCGCGTCGCCCCAGATGGGCTGCAGCGCCGGGTCGAACAGCTCATCGCGCACCCCTGTCTGAGCATCTGGGGTGACGTGTGCACCAGTGGTCACTGCGGCGGCAGGGCTCGGAGCGATGACGACATCGATCTCCGCAGGCTCGGCCGAACCCACGGTGAGATCATCCCGTTCGACCGGCACGCCGCCGACTGCAATGTGCAGCGCACGCAGCAGCCGCGATTTGCCTGCATTGTTGCGACCTACGAGCAGCGACAAACCGGGCCGCAACTCCAGATCCAAGTGCCCGATGCCCTTGAAGTTCCGAACAGTGACGCGTTCAACGAAGAAGGCCGCGTGAGCCTGAACGCCGGCGAGGGCTTCGGCTGCGGCCATACACAGAGGCTACGGGCGGCAGTGTGCGGGGTACGGACTACCGCGTGATGCGAGACCTGCGACTGCTCTCAGCCGTGGCCGACGCGGCCACGGTGATGTGTGAGCGATTCCGTTCTGCCACTACGAGCGTGGGTCGTCGCGATGGCGGGCCTGGAGCGCGTCCAGCAGAGTCTGTGTGTCAACGGTCTGTCGGTCGGCCAAGATGCTCGCCTTGGCAGCGCTCTCGGCGGCGATGGTGATCTCGCTGTGGCTCAGCCCCTTTGCCTCTGCACCGATCTTGCGCCAGTCGATGTCGGTGAGATCGAGCGCGGCCAAGCGGTTTCGGATGACCTTGTTGCCGATTCGCACATCGGGAAGGCAGTACTCCAGACGAGTGTCGAACCTGCGAAACAGTGCCCGATCAAGGGCTTCGGGCAGGTTGGACGTCGCAATCAGAACGCTGTCGGAATCGTCGTCCTCCAGGAATTGCAGGAACGAATTCAGCACCCGCTTGATCTCGCCAACGTCGTTCGGAGCGGCTCGCGTGCCTGCCAGCGCGTCAACTTCGTCGAAGAGATAGATGCCCGTCGTGGCGACCATGGCATCGAAGATCAAACGGAGTTTCGCGGCCGTCTCGCCCATGAATTTTGTGATGAGCCCGTCAAGCCGCACCGCGAACAGCGGCAGCGACAGTTCGCCCGTCAACGCCCGCGCTGTCATCGTCTTGCCGGTACCGGGAGGCCCCACCAGCAGCAACCGTCGGGCAGGCGCGAACCCACGCGAACGCAGCCGGTCGCGCTGGCGCTGCTCGTGCAGCACCCGTTGCAGCTCACGGCGCAGCGGTGCCGCCAAGGCCAAGTCAGCTAGGCGCTCGTCGGGGTAGGCGGCTGTGAGCAGCGATGCAAGCTCTCCGCGGGGTGCGGACACGGGCGTGGGCGTCGCAGCACGCGGCTGACCCCTGCCCGCGTCGATGAGTGCCTTGAGATCCTGTGCATACGCTGCGTGGCCACTACGGGCCTCGGTAGCAGCAAGCTGCAGCGCGACCGCGTAGAAGCGCTCGTCATCGCCAGACGCATGGCTCTTGATGAGCGCCTTGACCTGGTCCGCCGTAGCCATACCGCCAGCCTCCCCGCGCCCCTGACGGTATCCCGGTCCACCACGTCGCAGCAGACCAAGCCTGAGCAGCACAACTGAACTGCCCGGCGCGTTCTAGCCTCGCGCCGTGCTCACCTTGCCTCAGTTGGAACGGCATCTGTTTGCGGCGGCGGACATCTTGCGGGGCAAGATGGATGCCTCGGAGTTCAAGGAGTACATCTTCGGCGCGCTGTTCCTGAAGCGGGCGAGCGATGTGTTCGACGAGGCATGGCAGCGAGTGGTGACAGACCAACTCGCTCAAGGTCGTTCGCGGGACGAGGCTGAGCGACGGGCCGACGATCCCGACTACTACACATCAGCGTTCTTCGTACCGCAGGAGGCTCGCTGGGCCACGCTTCGTGACGATCTGCATCACCAAGTGGGCAACGGGTTGAACAAGGCACTTGCTGCGCTCGAAGAGAGCAACACCGCGCTGGAAGGCGTGCTGCAGCACATCGACTTCACCCGGCGTGTCGGCACCACTCAGGTGTCAGACAGCAAGTGGCGAGACCTCATCGCCCACTTCTCCACCTACCGGCTGCGCAATGAGGATTTCGAGTTTCCGGACCTTCTTGGCGCCGCCTACGAGTACCTGATCCGAGACTTTGCCGACTCGGCCGGCAAGAAGGGTGGCGAGTTCTACACACCTCGCCCGGTGGTGCAGCTCATGGTGCGCCTCGTCGATCCGAAACCGGGCATGGCGATCTACGACCCGTGCTCGGGCTCCGGCGGCATGTTGATCTACGCCCGCAACCATGTGGTCGACAACGGCGGCGATGCGAACAACCTCCTGCTCGCAGGGCAAGAGAACAACGGCACCACTTGGTCGATCTCCAAGATGAACATGCTGCTGCATGGCATCCGGGATGCCGACCTGCGCAACGACGACACGCTCACTGATCCGGCGCATGTGAGCGGTGGAGAGCTGGTGCGGTTCGACCGCGTGATCACCAATCCGCCCTTCAGCCAGAACTACGACCGAGGCTCGCTGACGCATGCCGAGAGGTTCGTGTACGGCTATACGCCCGAGGGCGGCAAGAAGGCCGACCTCATGTTCCTCCAGCACATGATCGCCGTACTCAAGTCCGACGGGATCGTCGCCACAGTCATGCCCCACGGCGTGCTGTTCCGAGGGGGCGCCGAAGCGGCGATTCGTCGGGCGATCATCGAGGACGACTTGCTCGACACCGTTATCGGTCTCGGGCCGAATCTGTTCTATGGGACCGGTATTCCTGCGGCCATCTTGGTCCTGCGGCACAAGGGATCCAAGCCGCCCGAGCGGCGAGGCAAAGTGCTGTTCATCAATGCCGATCGCGACTACGGCGAGGGGCGCGCTCAGAACCATCTCCGTCCTCAGGACGAGGAGAAAATCACCGCTGCTTACCGCGGCTTCGCGGATGTAGAAGGGTTCGCCAAGGTCGTCCCGGTCAATGAACTCGCTGAGAACGACTTCAACTGCAATATCCGCCGCTATGCCGACAACGCTCCGCCGCCCGAGTCTCACGACGTGCGGGCCCACCTCCTTGGCGGCGTCCCGATGGCAGAGATCGACGACGCCAGCGTCCTGCTGACTCGCGCTGGGTTCGATACGGACATGTTGTTCGCAGACCGCGGCGACGGCTACGCGAACTGGCGCCACGACATCGCATCGGAAGAAGGCCGAGAAACCGCTCGCTGCGCTATCCGTGCCGCTATCGCTGAACAGGCCGAGCGCTCTCCGTGGCTGCAGTGGTGGCAGGAATCCGCCGAGCCCATGCTGCAGGCCCTGCCCGACGAGTGCAGCCTCGTCGGCGAGCGCCAGCGGCTCATCAACGATTTCACGGTCCGTATGACTGGTTTCGGCATGGACAGCTTCGTAGCGGCAGGCATGGCGGCCACTTGGTGGGAGCAGAGCTTCTCGGAACTGCAGACCGCCGCGAGCCGGAACTGGACGGCGGTCATCGAAGCATGGCTCACGACCGCCGAAGCCGTCCGAGACAGCAAGAACGCCCCGGAACTGGGCGATCAGACCGCCCTCAAGCTTCTCGCTGGCCCACAACTGGGCGAGCGAGTCTGCGCCGCCGCCGAGGCCGCGCGCCTCGACGCCCAAATCAAGTCCGCGGAATCCGCCAACGACGAAGGCGACGACACTGACGAGTCAGCCCACGCCATCAGCCCGGCTGAGCTCAAGGAGCTCGAGTCCCAGCGAACGAAGGCCAAGAGGGCCCTCAAGGCCATCGACGCCTCCCTCCTGGATGCCGCCCGGAACGCCCTCGACTCCATGTCGGCAGACGACGCGCCCGACGCAGCCGTCAGCGTGTTGCAGGAACGCTTCGAATCGCTCATGTCTGACCACTTCGCAACGATCGAACGCAGCGCCCTCGCTTGGTACGACGGCCTGACCGACAAATACGGCACCACTCTTCGAGAGCTCGAAGCCGGACGTAATGCCGCCAGCGGCCACCTGGACGGTCACCTCAAGGAACTGGGCTATGGATGACTGGCCCGAGGAGTCCCTTGGCAGTCTTGTGTCGTTCGAGTACGGATCAGCCCTACGTGAAGATGCGCGGTCAGGAAGTGGTTACGGGGTTTTCGGCTCCAACGGCATCGTCGGACACCATTGCAAGGCTCTGGTCACCGGACCCGGCATCATCGTCGGGCGCAAGGGCTCGGTTGGCAAGCTGCACTGGAGTGAGGACGACTATTGGCCAATCGACACCACCTATTGGGTGAGGCCCATCGTTGAACTGGACTCTCGGTGGATGTTCGAAGCCTTGCGAACAGCGGGACTTGAGTCGCTGGATTCCTCTACCGGGGTGCCGGGTCTGAACAGGAACGATGCCTACGAACGGCGAGTGCGGGTGCCATCGTTGGAGGAACAGCGACGAATTGCTGAAATCCTCGACGCTGTCGGCGATGCCATTCGGTCTTCCGAGCGGGTCATCGCGAAACTTGAACTCACGAGGTTGGGCCTCCGGGAACACTTCTGTGCGATTCCTGACCCTTCCGCTGCTCGCACCAAACTCGCTGAGCTGACGGAGAGAATCGTCGATTGCCCCCACTCGACGCCCGATTACCAAAGCCACGGAGTCCTTGTCGCCCGCACGATGCACATAAAGAACGGCCGCTTCTTGGAGGCCAATGCGAGCAGGGTTCCCGAATCCACGTATCGGGATCGCGTCACCAGAATGACCCCAGCCGCCGGCGACGTGATTTTGACGCGGGAGGCACCCGTCGGCGAAGCGTTCGCCATCCCATCCGGAATGAGGATCTGCCTCGGCCAGCGTGTCGTCTTGATCCGCCCCGGACCGAATCTGCTCGGCGAGTTTCTGGTGGAGTTGATTTACTCCAGTCAGGGGCAGGAAGCGATTCGTCGGCTGATGGCCGGAACGACGAATCCGCATCTCAACGTTGACGACATTCGCTGCTTGTTGTTCGAGGTGCCTTCGCTAGACGAGCAGCGGCGTGCGCTTGGGGCCCTCGATGCCCTCTCTGCTCGAATTGAAGCCGAGAGCGGCAAACTGGAGAAGCTGTCCCGGATCAGGAGGGGTGTCGCCGCTGATCTCTTGTCAGGTCGCGTTCGAACGGTGGCGGCGTGACCGCTGGGCCTGAGTGGCAATACGTGGAGCGCCCGCTCCTGGCGCAGTTGTCCTCGCTCGGTTGGGAAACGCTCATCTGGTCGGAGAGACGGCTACAGGACAACGTCGAACGGCCGTCGGACCGCGATGCTCTGCTGGAGCGTCGACTCTCGGCGGCGCTGCGGAGGATCAATCTTGGGCGGGACAGCGAACCATGGCTGGATGAGACCCGAATCGGGTCGGCGACAGCCGAACTGCGGTCGATGCCGCCGGGGATCCGGCTGTTTGAGGCCAATCGGCTTGCGACGGAATTGCTGTTGGGTGGCATCACGGTTGCAGGGCTCGACGGTTGGGATAGCGGCCGCGACCAAGTAGTCGACTACATCGACTGGGACCACTGGCAAGCCAACGATTTCCTCGCCGTGTCGCAGTTCACGGTCGCGACGCCGGGACAGGCGCCCAACATCCGGCCTGATGTGACGCTATTCGTCAACGGCATCCCCTTGGTCGTGATTGAGGCGAAGCCGCCCGGGCACGACAGCAGCATCGCCGATGCGATCGATCAGCTCCGTCGTTACGCCAACCAGCGCGGCACTGAAACTGCCGAGGGCGCGGAGCAGCTGTTCTGGACGAATCAGATCACAGTGGCTACCACCGGCGAGCGCGCTGAGGCCGGGACGTTCTCGGCTGAACCAAAGCACTACCTGGCCTGGAAGGACCCATACCCAGCAACCATTGAAGACACGGCGGTATCGCTAGGCAAGCCTCCCGAAGCGCTAACGCAGCAGGAGCTTCTGGTGACGGGAATGCTGGCGCCGCAACGGCTGCTCGACATCGTTCGGCACTTCACGCTCCTCATGAATCTCGGTTCAGGCCGCGCGGTGAAGATCGTCGGTCGCTATCAGCAGCATCGAGGCGTGTACAAGGCGCTGCGACGGCTGACCGACGGAAAGACTCGGGCCGACGACAGCCACGTGGATCGCCGTGGCGGGATCATCTGGCATACCCAGGGATCCGGCAAGAGCCTCACGATGGTGTTTCTGATCCGTGCGATGCGCAGCCATCCCGAATTGCGCAAGTTCAAGATCGTGCTGGTCACCGACCGCATCGACCTTCAGCAGCAGCTACGCGACACCGCCTCCCTCACTGGCGAGACCGTGCGGGTGGCCCGCAACGCGGCCGAGGTCCGCGACCTGCTGAGTCGTGACGGCCCGGACTTGGTCATGGCGATGATCCAGAAGTATCGCGATACGCCAAGCGGTGACGATGTCTACGGTCTCGGTGCGTCGGACACGTTCGGGACGCTGAACGAATCCGAATCGATCTTGGTGTTGGTGGACGAGGCGCATCGTTCGCAAGCCTCGACGCTGCACGCCAACCTGATGGCCGCACTGCCCAACGCAGCTCGTATCGGGTTCACGGGCACGCCCATCATCATGGGCAGGCGCAAGAAGACGTTGGAGATCTTCGGCGACTACGTCGACCGTTACACGCTGCGCGAGTCCGAGGCCGACGGCTCGACGGTGCCCATCTTCTATGAAGGGCGCACGACGGACGCTGCAGTCAGCGGCGCTTCGAGAATGGACGACGTTTTCTTCCGGTGGTTCGCCGATCTCACCGATGCTCAGCGAGAAACGCTTCAGAAGAAGTACGCCACGACCGCCAAGGTGCTCGAAGCACCGGAGCTGATCGCAGCGAAAGCCAAGGACATCCTGAGGCACTACATCGCCACGGTGATGCCCGATGGATTCAAAGGCATGGTTGTGGCCACCAGCCGTGAGGCCTGCCTGCGGTACT
>JAJDTF010000025.1 GCA_022827265.1 Acidimicrobiia bacterium
CCGCCCGTGCCGACGGGGCGACGGGGACACGCACAGACGGCTACGGCGACTGGCAGGGTGTCGCTGCCCGCAACCGCCCGACAATCCCCCAGCGACTGCGCTCGGAGAAGACTCACCGAAACGTTGAAGGACGCGGGTTCGGTTCCCGCCACCTCCACGAGCCCCTGAGATCAGTTGGTCTGCGATGGAGGCTTGTCCGCTTGGTCTCTTGCGAGCTTGCGGCGCATGTTGTCGGCGAGCCGCGCGGCGGCGCCTGGTGTGGACCACGGGCACACGGCGATGCAGATGCCGCACCCGTAGCTGACGGCAAAATAGGGCAGGCACCGGTCGAAATCGACCGCCCATTTCTCGGTTCCTCGCACCAGGCGCTTGTCGGGGGCGATGGCGTCGGGAGGGCAGGCATCGGTGCAGACACGACAGCCACTGCAGAATTCGTCGACACCGAAGGTGTCCGGAGGGGTCGCAACGAGCGGCGCGTCGGTCAGCACCAGCGCCAGCCGGAACGAGGAACCGAGTTCGCTGTTGATGATCGAGCCGTGCTTGCCGAGCTCTCCGAGCCCGGCCGCGATCGCAGCGGGGACCATCTGCATGGGTCCCGCGCCGGGGCCGCCGTGGCCGACCGCTTCGAATCCTCGGCTGCGGATCCAGTCGGCCAGCGCCCTCGCAGCAGCGGTTCCCCGGTTGTATTGACGGTGGACCTCCATGGCCGAGGTGTACTCAGGCGCAGTCGCCAACTCGCCATGGTCCATCGCGACGGCCAGCAGGACCGCCCAGGGAAGGTCGGACTCGCGGCCCTCGAAGAACCACTCGCGTCGGGCGGCCACGACCGCCACCAGTTCGACGCTGTGGCACTGTTCGCTCGTCGCGAACTCGGTGACCTCCGCTAGCCATTCCTCCGGCGCGCGATCGACCGTGTGCGGATCGACCGGTGCGGGCTCGTGGCGGTCATCGGTTCGCAGCACTGTGCGGAGTTGAGGATGTGCCAGGAACTCCTCGGTCATGCGCACCTGGACCGGGCCGTGGGCGATCGTGGCGGGATGAGCCCACATGACCAGCGTCGGCTGCCGGACCTCAGACGAACCCCAGCCGTTCAGCTCGTTGCCCGACACCTCGCCCATCAACTCGACGATCTCGCCCGGGGCCTCCCAGACCGGCGTCCGACGCTCCATCCGCCGCAGCCGCTGCGGCCTCGCCGGCTGGCCTGGCCGGCCCTCTCGTTCAGAAGTCACCGTCCCACTTCCTACGCGCTCGGCCCGTCCCGATGCCGCTTACTCGGGGCGGGCACCGCCGAGCGAGGAATGGACGGGGTCGGCGCGTGGGTCGCGGCGGGTCCACTGACCGGCCTCGACTGCGCTGAAGAAGTCCGCCGCCATCTGATTGAAGGCTGCAGGCTCCTCCAGGTTGATCCCATGGCCGGTGCGCGGCGCGATCCACAGGCCCGCGCGCGGCAGCACCCGCTTGAGGAAGACGTTCGCCTCGATGACCGGGTCGTCCTCGTCGCCGACGGCCAGCAGCACGGGAACGTCGAGCCGGCGCAGCTCGGCTTCGAAGTCGTACAGCGACGGGCGCCCGGCCTGGAAGTTGCGCATGGTCAGCCCGGAGCCGAGCGCCGAATGCTCCGACAGGTACTGCTTGAACTCCTCCCAGCCCCGCGGGTCCTTGTTCTGAAGCTGGACACGGGTGGCGCCGACAGCGAGCCGCTCGGCAGCCACCTCCATCCCTTCGTTCATCATCGCCTCGGCAGCCGCGCGGACCTCGGCCAGGAACGCCTCACGGGTGTCGCCGAACGCGCCGGACCCGCCGCTGGCAAACAGTAACGACGTGACCCGTTCCGGATATCGCAGTGCGAACATCAGCCCCGTGTAGGCACCCATGCTGAGACCCACGATGTGGGCCCGCTCGATGCCGAGGCTGTCGAGGACGGCCCGCAAGTCGTCCCGTTCCCGCTCGAACGTGTACGCCGCATCGCCGTCGGGCACCTCCGAGGGCGGGTAGCCGCGGGCGTTGTAGGCAATGCACCGATGGCTCCGGCTGAAGCGTCGGATCTGGCCCTCCCACGTGCGGTAGTCGGCGGCGAACTCGTGCAGCCACACGATGGGATGCCCATCGCCGGCTTCCTCCGCGTACAGCTCGACTCCGTCTCCGTGGATCATCGGCATGACGTAGAGCCGCTCAGACGCGGGCTGCTGCGGCGTAGGCCCTGTTGTACCGCTCGCGGCAGATGTAGAACTCGTCGGCACTCTGGAAGGCCTCGTGGGCGATCAGCAGGTCGAGATTGCGCCGCACGAGACGATCGGGCGCCACTCGGGTCGCCAGCACTTGGATCGCCCCGTAGCCGACGGGTCCGCTGCCCTCTGCGGTGCCGCGGCCGTGCGTCACACCGAGCAGGTACTCGATCTCGTCGAGCATTGCGTCGAACAGCGTGTCCTCGGAGGTGCGGGGGATGAACTCGTCGGTCATCGAGCGAAGCGTCATCCACAGCCGAAGCGAGGCCTGGATCGGCGCTTCGTCCGGCTTCTTCAGGCGGTCACAATTGACCAGGTAGGTGACTCGCCCGACCCTGCCGTCCTCCTCGGCTCGTACCGTCCCGATGATCCTCGCGAGCGGATCGAGCCGATCTGCGGCAGCGGCGCCGAAGGCGACGGCGTAGATCGCGAGCAGCGTGACGTGGTGCTGCAGATTGATGGCGGGCCCGCCTTCGGAACTCGTGTAGGGGATCCGGTTGGCCAGCAAGCGCACAGCGTGCGCCCAGGCCTTGTCGTGATCGGCGCAGTTGGAGAAGTACGAGCCGGTGACGAGCAACCCGATCAGTTCGGCGGACGCCTGCTCATAGGCCCGCAGGCACTCGTCGTAGCCCTCGCAGTCGGCGCCGCGGAGGGCCTCGATGGTTCGCAGCGTCTCGTCGCTGACGAAGTCGTGGAGCTCGATGCGGCACGCCGGATCGGCCAGGAGTTCTTTGAGTTCGGCCACAGTGGCCGTTTCGGGCTGTGACGTCACGCGGCCAACAGTACTGCGCTCGGATCTGAAGCTGCTTCATCACAGCATGGCCGTTGGGAAGCGACGACGCCGAGGGCACGTCAGGCGTGGCTGCCGCCTCGTTGGTACTGAGCGGTGCCTGCACGATCGGCGAGAATGGCGGTGTGGCAGTGAGCATGTGGAACAACTTCACCTTCAAGCTGGCGAACTGGGCGAACCGCACGGCGATCCGCTGCAGCGGCGATCGTGTCGGCTGGATCCACAAGGGCACGCCGATCATCGAGCTGACCATGACCGGCCGGCGCAGCGGCGAACCCCGGACGACGCTGCTGTCCGCTGTCGCCGAGCGAGACGGCGCGTTTGTCGTCATCGGATCACGCTGGGGCGACTCGAAGCACCCCGCGTGGTTCCTGAATATGCGCGACAACCCGTCGGTGACAGTTCGCAACCGCAGCGGCGCCCGCCAGATGACAGCTCGCCTCACCGAGGGGGACGAGCGCGCCGAGCTGTGGGCACTGGTGACCGCCAAGGACGACCATTACCTCCGGTTCCAGGCGAGGACAGACCGGCAGTTCCCCATCGTCATGCTCGAACCCGCCGAAGACGCCGAGGCCGGGGGCAGCTGAGCGCACCCGAGCCGAGATCGGCGCAGGCTCAGCCGACGGTCGGGATTCTCCGCAGGTGCACGAACCAGTTGGCGAGCGACACCGCGACGCCGCCGACCACATTGCCCAGTGTCACGATTGCCAGGAAGCCGGCGAACCACGCCCCGTTCAGGCCGTCGAGCTGGGCAGCCGAGAGCCCTGCTGCCGCAGCCACCTCGGATTGACCCGAGACCAGCATGCCGATCGGCACGAAGTACATGTCGGCCACGCTGTGCTCGAACCCGCCGGCCACGAAGGCCGAGATCGGCAGCACCACAGCGACCAGCTTGTCGATGAGCGAGCGGCCCGCGGTGGCCAGCCACAGCGCCAGGCACACGAACACATTCGCCAGAATCCCCCGGGCGAACACCGTGCCCAGCCCGAGATCGATCTTGGCGTGCGCGTTCGTGAGCGCTGCGGCGCCGAACGAGAAGTCGGCGATCTCCCACCAGCGCGACCAGAACACCACCAGCACCACGGCCAAGGCGCCGATGAAGTTGCCCAGGTACACCGAGATCCAGTTCCGGACGAGCTGGCGGACGGTGATCTGGTGGTCCAGCAGCCCGATCACCATGAGGTTGTTGCCGGTGAACAGCTCAGCGCCGGTGATCACCACCAGGAACAGCCCCGTCGACAGTCCGATGCCCATCAGGAGCCGCGTGGGGCCGAGGCCGAGGTTCGACGACGCCGCGATGGTGTTGGTCAGCATGGCGCCGAGTGCCACGAACACGCCCGCCATCGCGGCCAGCACCGACATCGATCCGAAGCTCAGCGCTGCCCGGCGTATCGCCAGGTGAGACACCTGCGTGGCGATGTCCGACGGCGTCAGCGGCACGACCGGATTGCCGGTCGGCACACGAGGCCCGCTCGGACCAGACATCAATGAAGACGCTAGTTCGTGCTCATCCAGGCAGGCTCTCCGGGACATGATCCTGCGCTTGCGATGCCACGCTCAGCGAGCTTCCGGCACGTCGGCGGCGATGACGTCGAAGGTCATGTTGACCAGGCGCCAGTCAGGCTCTGGCGTCGCAGCAGGCTCGGCAGTCGCCGCCGGCGCAGTGACGGGAACCGACGTAGCGACGGGAGCCGGCACGGCCGGGAAGCCTGGACGCACTCGGCGCGGCAGGCCGAACGAGATGAACATGCCGACCACAGCCAACGATGCCGAGAGCAGGAACACCGGAGTGAACGATCCGGCCGCGTCGGCGATGAAACCGCCGAGCTGCGGCGAGATCATCTGGGCAATCCCGAACGAGAACGTGACCGCCGAGAATGCCGGCCCATAGTCGTCGGTGGCGGTGTTGTTGACGACGTAGACGGTCAGCACGCTCGGCATCGATGCGAACAGCAGACCCACCGCCACCGACAGTGCCAGCGTCGGCGCGAACCAGCCCGGCAGCATCAGCGTGGTCACCACGGCCCAGCCGCCGAAAGAGATGGCGAGCGTCCATCGGGCTCCGATGCGTTCCGACAGTGCGATGAACAGCGGTCCCCCGAAGATCATCGCCACGCCGACGAGCGTGAACGCAAGCGACGCCTGGCCGCTCGTCCAGCCGCTGTCGTCCTCCAGCCGGGTGGTGAGGAACGAGATGACCAGCAGGTACAGCAGGCCGAAGACGAAGAACGCCGACACCAGCGGCACCCAGCCGGGCACGCGCCGCAGGGCGCTGAATCCGCCGATGCCCGTCCGTGACGACAGTCGCTCCTGGCGGTGGCCGATGGCGAGCAGCACCGCCGCCGCCACGGCCGCACCGATGAGGAGCTGCACGAAATACACAGACCGCCACGACGAGTCCCCCATCGTCGAGCGAACAAATCCCGAGAGCTGGCCGGCGAAGACGACGCCGAGACCCATGCCGGCGCCGAGAAACCCGACGGCCAGACCGCGCCGTTCCGGGGCGATCGCGTCGGCGGTGATGACCGGGGCGGGGATCCACGTCAGCGCGCCGCCCAGACCCTGCGCGAACAGCCCGACGCCCAGCACTGCCGGTCCCGGCGAGATGGTCGCCAACGCTTGGCCGATGATCGCGACCACTACGCCGACCCGCATCACCGACAGCAGCCGAAACCGGCTGGATGCCGCAGCCACGATCAGGCTGCCTATGAGGTAGGCGGCCATGTTGACGGTTGCGAGCGACCCGGCCACCGTGTTCGACAAGCCGAGGTCGTCCCGCACTGCGGGAAGCAGCACCCCGTAGGTGAACCGCCCGAACGACTGGGCGAGGGCGGCGACCAGCGCCATCAGCACTACCGCGGCGGCGCCGGTCAGCCTGCGCTGACGGATCTCCGCTTCGCTGCCGAGGTCGGTCACAAGTGTCCATGCAACAGGCAATCGCTCGGTTCTGCACATGTCGCCCGCAGCGCGGGTGCCCGCGTCGGATGCGGGGCTCGCAAGATGGCAAGGGCACACACGGCAGCTGCGGAGGAATCAGCCGGGCGGCGGTCTTCGAAGTACTCGGGTGCGACACTCTCGGGATGGACGCTGTGCGACCTGCCTGCCGGACACGGTCATCGCGGCATGTCGCAGCGCGAGATCGCCAGCGCGCGCCGTGAGCCAGGACCAGTTCGCAAACCTGGTGGCCGTCGTCGCCACTGCGGTCACGTTCGTGCAAGTCGTGCCCCAGGTGGTGCGGCTCGTGCGCCTGAAGCGGACCGAGGGCGCCTCGCCCGCCTGGGCAGCCATCGGCATGGTGATCAACATCGGCTGGACGGCCTATGTGATCGCCGAGGAGTTCTGGGTCACCATTCCTGCGGTGCTCGCGGCGGTCATCAGCTTCGGTCTCGTGCTGTACCTGCTGTGGCGCAATGGCGCCGAGGTCCGCGTCGCCGTCATCGCCGGCATTGCGGTAGGGGTGGCATCGGTGGGCTTGCAGTTGGTCGCGGGCTGGACGGTGCTGGGCACGGTGCTCGGCCTGTCGAACGGCCTGTACCTCGGACCGTCGGTGTACGCCGCCTGGCGGTCGTACGCGCCGGTCGGCGTGGCCCCGCTGACCTGGGTGCTCACGGCCGGCGAAGGCATCTTGTGGGGCTACTACGGGGTGCTCGTGGAGGCGATACCGATCATGGTGTACGGAAGCACTGCGTTCTTGCTCGGAGCGCTCATACTCCTCCGGTTGTGGATCACTCGCCACCGGATCCGGGCGGAACTCACCCCGCCTGACTGACCGCCGGCGTTCTGCTGCCCCGCTCTCGATGCTCGATTAGGCGACGGGAATCGGGCAGGCGACGGCTCGGTAGGAGCGCAGCCGCTTGCGCAGCGTCCACACCAGGAGCGTGAGTGCTGCAAGCCCCACAAGTGGCTGCACCGGCGCCCACCACGACAGCGCCCCCGAGATGCCCACGAGCGCCACGACCGCCTGGTTGCAGACCGGACAGCCCACCGCGAGGAACGAGACCAGCCCGCCCCACAGCGTGGTGGTGCCCTGTCGTTCCACAGCAGACTCGGCGTCGGCCCCAACGTCGCCAGACGGCGGCCGGATTGCCAGGATCAGCCCGATGAGCGCCGACGTCGTCGCCAAGATGGCGTAGTCGAGCCACCGGGCGTCGATGGGCCGACCGAAGATCGGCGTATCGATGAGGTCCGACGGGATGCCGATGAGCACGGCGGCGATGGCCCCGTACACCACAGCTCTCGGCCACACCGCCCTTGGCAGATCCCGCAGATCCTTCAGCACCGCGGCGACGCTACCGCGCTCCCAGTCCCGCCGATCCGCGCCCCGCCCTGCACTCAGATGCCAGCCTGGTCAACGCTCGAGTTCTCGGATGGTCTCGAGGAGGGTGGCAGTGTCGCGCATCCAGCTCACCACCCGATCGATGCAATCCGGACGGGTCACGTCGAGCAGCAGCGTGGCGACGGCGACCGTGGCACCCGACTCGTCGTCCGCGACCATCGTGGTCGTCGGCCGCAGCCGGGCATCAGATGCGACCAGCACGCCGGCCGCACGGAGCTGACGGCGCTGCAGCTCGCCGCCGTCATCGCTCATACGCTCATCGTCCATAATTTTCATACTATTTCATTGCTTTCCCATCGCCCAAATGATTAATGCCGTTCGTGCCTTCAGGCGCGCTGAAGCCACCACGTCCACGAGTCGCCGTCTACAGGCGGATCGGCGCGACGGGCGGGGGCGTAGAGTCGCTGCTCGATCAGGCCAATTTGCGGAGTGAGATCGTCGTATGGCTGCAGACAACCCCGCGGACGACTCTGAGCCAGGCTCGGTGGCAGTTGGGCACCTGTTTGCGGCCAAGCTGCGGGAAGCTGGACTGTCGGTCATCGCCGAGATCAAGCGGCGCTCGCCGTCTCGTGGGGCGCTGAACGCCGATGCGGACGCAGCCGATCTGGCATCGGAATACAAGGCGGGCGGGGCGGCTTGCCTGTCGGTGCTGACCGAGAGCGAACGATTCAGCGGCTCCCCCGAGGACTTGCAGGCAGCCAAGGCGGTGACCGGCTTGCCGGTGCTGCGCAAGGATTTCCTGCGCACGCTCGATGACGTGCGCGACAGCCACGCCATGGGCGCCGACGCAATGCTCGTCATCCTCGCCGACATCGACCCGGCCGATTTGCCACCCATGCAAGAACTGGCGCTGTCGCTCGGCGTCGACGTGCTGACCGAGGTGCGCGACGAAGCCGAGCTGGAGACGGCTGTCGACCTCGGCGCCTACATGATTGCCATCAATCAGCGTGACAACCCTGAGTCGACCAAGTTCACCGTCGATTACGACAAGGCCGTTCGGGTCAGCCGCAGTTTCGAGAACATCGACGATCGGATACTGCTGATTGCGGCCTCAGGCATCGGCGTACCCGGCGGCACGTCCATGCGAGCAATAGCCGACGCCGGCTACGACGCCGCCCTGATCGGCGAAGCACTCGTGGTGGCCGACGACCCGCCCGAGTTGCTGCGCGACCTGCTCGCCGACTCGCGCTGCGACTAGCCGATCCCCGATCAACCGGGGGCGAGGGCGTCGGTCACGACGGCGTCGGGGATCGCGCCGCCGCCTGCCTGCTCAGTGCCGTCGGCACGGATCAGCAGCCAGCGGGGGTGATAGCTGACGCCGAGCGCTCTGGCGAGCTGATTCTCGGTATCGGGCAAGTTCGGCATGTGGCCGAGTCCGTAGGAGCTCACGAAGCGTGAGATTGCCGACGCCGTGTCATGTCCCCCGACACTGACGAGGGCCAAGTTGGTCCCGTGTTGTGTCTTCAGCGCTGCGACCGCAGGCGCCTCTCGCTGGCAGTTCGGTCACCACGGTGCCCAGAACCACACCAGCACGTCCCGGCCGGCAAATGCGCTGACGTCAAGCGTCGTGCCGTCGACTTGTGCGACGGCCAGCGCCAGCACCTTGGGCCGATCCTCGGTGGGCTCAGGGACGGTGACGGCTTCTTCAGCCTCCTCAGCTTGCTCGGCCTCGTCGGCCGGCCCAGCCTGTTCAGACTCCTCAGGTTCCCCAGCTTCTTCGGCCTCACCCTCGGACTTGCCGTCTTGCCCATCCTGCTCGCCGTCGTCAGTTGCCGGCTCGGCGGCCCGCTCATCGTCCGTCTCGGCCTCTTGCGATGAACTGCCGCCAGCTTCGGCTTCCGGTGCTTGGGCCTCGTCGTCCGCCGATGGCTCAGCGTCATCGCCGGGCTGATCTTCAGGCTCGTCCTGTGGCTCAGCGGCAGCGTCGTCCGCGCCGTCTGCCGCAGCCCCGTCATCGGTCGGCGCGGCGGCTTGATCGGTGGCACCATCGCCCGCCTCATCAGCGGTGCCGGCGTTCTGCGCAGTGCCTTCTGAATCTGCTGGCTCAGCAGACACGGGGGCCGTGGTCGGGCTTGCGGGCTGTTCAGTTGCCGCGACCGCGGGTGCGGCCGTGCTGGCAGCCACGGTCTGTGATGTCTCATCGCTGTCGCTGCTGCAACTTGCCAACAGGCCCGCGCCCACCACGCACGAGGCAGCGACTAGAGCCGCTCGGTGCAGCATCTGCGTCACGCGAGCGAGCGTAACCCGCCTGCGCGCCGGCTCAGAAGCGGCACCGAGCCTGGAGGCGTGCGTCCCAGGTAGGGCGGAGACACACCGCTAGGTTCGGGACGTGCCGCGCCTGTTCGTCGCCGTGTGGCCGCCCCCCTCCGTGATCGACGAGTTGGCGGCGCTGCCACGGCCGTCCAAGCCAGGCGTCAGCTGGACCAAGCCCCACCGGCTGCACATCACGCTGAGATTCCTCGGTGAATGCGACCAAGACGAGGCCCTGAGCACGTTGGAGGCGGCCTCATTTCCGGCGGCGCGGGTCACGCTCGGCACGGCGCCCGAACGACTGGGTCGGGGCGTGCTCATGCTTCCGGCTGTGGGCGTCGACGATCTCGCCGCGTCCGTCATCGACTGCACTCGCTACATCGGCGACCAGCCGCCGGATCACCCTTTCGTGGGACACCTCACCGTTGCCAGATTTCGCAAGCGGCAGCCGTCGGTCGAGTGGCCACGCCTGGGTGAGACGTTCGAGGTCAACGAGATCAGCCTGGTCGAGTCAGCGCCGTGGGGCGAGTACCTGGATGTTGCGAAGTTCCCGCTCCACGAGCATCCCGGTCCCGGTTCGTGAGGCGAAGCGGTGTAGCTGAATGTGAGAACCTTGCGGTGAACACCGCAACAGGGGGAGCCATGGGACTTCACCACGTCGCCTACGCAACACGGGATCTCGAGGCGACACACCGCTTCTACGAGGACCTGATGGGGTTCCCGCTGGTCCACGCCGAGCAGGCCGAGCGCCCGCACCCCGACGGCGGGCCGACAGGCCACATCAAGCACGTCTTCTACGACATCGGCGACGGCGAGTGCATCGCCTTCTTCTTCATCCAGAACATGGGCGAGCAGGCCGACTACAGCACCGACCTCAGCGCAACGGTAGGGCTGCCG
>JAJDTF010000076.1 GCA_022827265.1 Acidimicrobiia bacterium
CGGGCGCACCGCAACGGCGCCAAGGGCATCGTGATGTGCTCCAACCCGCACGATTCGGGCATGCCCAACTTCGCCCAGCCCGACTGGCGGCCGTTCTGGGAGATCTGCGAAGCGCTGGAGATGCCGGTCAACTTCCACATCGGCGCGTCGGAGGGCGACATCGACTGGTCGGGCAAGGTGCCCTACGACACCTGGTCGGGCGATGTGAAGATCTCGCTCGGCGGCGCGGCGATCTTCCTGGGCCAGCTGCGCTGGATGGTGAACCTTCTGGTGAGCGACGTGCCCGAGCGCTACCCCAACCTCAACTTCGTGTCGGTGGAGAGCGGCATCGGCTGGATCCCGTTCCTGCTCGACGCGCTCGACTACCAGTGCGGCGAGACAGCGCCCGAGCACCTGGCGCACCTGTCGATGAAGCCCTCGGAGTACTTCCGGCGGCAGTTCTACGGCTGCTTCTGGTTCGAGTCGCAGACGCTGGCGCCGGCCATCGACCACATCGGGGCCACCCAGATCATGTTCGAGACCGACATCCCCCACCCGACGTGCCTGTACCCCAAGAGCGTCGAGCGGGTGCGTGACGCCATCGGCAACCTCGACGCCGCAGTGCAGAAGCGGATCCTGCAGGACAACGCCGCAGAGCTCTACAAGATCGACGTGTAGCCCGAGCGCAGCCGCCGTATTACGGCAACCGAAGCTTGATGCCGCCTATTGCCGCGTCATCGGGCTCGCTGAGCGCATTCGTCGCGACAATCTGGCCCTCGGTAGCTGCCCGATCTTCCCAAGGCATCGCTGCCGTCCAGCGCCACGCGAAGCTCATCACCCGCACTAACGCAGAGAGGTTCTGTGCCTGCGTTGCCGATGTCCGCTTCACGCCGCCGAGGTACTCGTTGCGAAAGACTGTGGGGATCACAATCCGGGCCTCGTCCACCGCAGAGAGCTCAGCATTCATCATGACGCGCGCTGCCCGGCCATTGCCGTCAGTGAACGGATGAACCTCGGACACCATCACCATCATGTACAGCGCCCGGCGAAACCCGGCCGGTACCGACGGCGCCAGCTCGAGGCCCTTGACCAAGGTTCCTTCGACCAAATGCGGTGCGACGAAGTGGTAACTGCCGACCCGGTTGTTCACCTGCTTCCACTCGCCTGGACCTAGTTCGGGCCTGCCTTGGAGGATCGAGGCGTGCCGCTCGCGCAAGAAAACCAGTGATTCGCTCGGATCGTCGGATACAGCCCGGCGACCGACGGTGTCGGCTACGCAGCGGTAGGTGCCCAAGATGTCGTGGCCGTCGGCAGGGCGAGCAGCCGGCGGCTGCTGTGTGTCCACGATCCGGCGTGCTTCGGACACGCTGAACACCGTGCCCTCGATGTAGTTGGAGAAGTAGCTCTCGAAGAACGGCAGCTCGAGGTTGTATGGCCCCGCCGGGAGTTGCTGGGGCAGATCGGGATCCTCGTGAGACGTAAGGCCGGTTGCCAAGGCGGCGAACATCTCCACCCGTCGCTCGTCCCAGGCTCGGCCCTGGACCAATGCAGACAGCAGGCCGCTTCCATCCGGGGACAACGGGGCTCGCCCTTCGAGGCGCTCGAACAAGGCGGTGATCTCGTCAACGCGGTCGACTGCATCCATCTGACTGGCCAGCTGGATCGCGTCGTCACGCAATCGCAGCACACGCGTCCGATCCATGAAGGAGGCCTTGCGCGCCAACCAGCCTTCGAGCTCCGCTAGCGACAGCGTCCGCGCCGCCCGCTCTGCACGTCCGCGTGTCGACACCAGGTTGTCGACGAGCACACGTGCGGGCCGCGACATGCGCAGACCGTTCGGCCACGGCAGGTCATCAGTGATCTCGAGAATGGTTCCGTGAGGACGGACTCTGACTTCGACGCCCGGCAGCCGCAGCGAGCTGTGCCGCTGATCCGTGGCGACATAGAGCACCCCGTCGATGACCTTGCCGTCCGCCGCAGCTGACCGGTCGACGATCACCGCATCGGGGATCATGCGGCTCAAGATGCGCCACAGATTGTGGGCGACGACCTCAGCCGGATCGCTCGTGAGGTCGGCTGTGTACAGCCGGGGCGCGAGTCGGCGAAGGTTCCCATCGGCCACGGCCCGACGTAGCGTGGTCGCGGACGCGACACCGTCGTCATCGTCGAAGAACACCGTTCGGACGCCGTGCGGCCATGGCAGCACTGGAGGCAGGACCATACGGCAGAAGTTACTGCCGGATTTGCGTTAAACGAACATTTTTGTTCGAATAGGGCCTTATGCGAATGTTTTTTGTCGAATAAGACTGCTCGCGGGGGTCAATTGCGGCGGGCGTCTTTGTAGGGGATGTCCTTGGCGTCGTCGGGTTCCTTGGGCAGGCCCAGCACCCGCTCGCCGATGATGTTGCGCTGGATCTCGTCGGTACCGCCGGCGATCGACATGGCCGGCGTGGACATCAGGATCTCCGACACGATGCCGTCGGCGCCCGAGCCGGGGCCGACGAGCATGCCCATCGAGCCGGCGATCATGGTGTGGGCGGTGTGGCACGCCCGGGCGGTCACTGACATGTTCAGCTTGGTGAGCGAGCCCTCGGGGCCGGGCGGCTTGCCGGCGGCACGTGCGTCTCGGGCACGCTGAGTGGTCCACGACGAGATGCGGCGCAGCGTCTCCACCCGGGCGATCTGCTGGCGGATCACCGGGTCGCTGACCCGGCCGGTGCGCTGCGCTTCGGGCACCACGAGGTTGGCCCGCCCGGCTCGCTGCGGGTACCACTTGTAGGTGGCGAAGTATTCGTCGCTCTCCTGGCGGGCTCGCTCGACTGTCGGGCCGCCGTCGGCGGGGTAGCGGGGGCGGCGTGTGGCCACCGCCGCCCGTTCGTGGGTGAGCGTGGTGAGGCCGATGCGCCAGCCGTCGCCCGGGTTGCCGACCAGCTCGCTGCCGGGCACCCGGGCGTCTTCGAAGAACACTTCGTTGAAGGTTGCGTGGCCGTTCATCTGGCGCAGTGGGCGCACCTCCACGCCGGGCTGGTCCATCGGGATCAGGAAGTACGAGATGCCCTGGTGCTTGGGCACATCCCAGTTGGTGCGCGCCATCAGGATGCCGAAGCGGGCCTTGTGCGCGCCCGAGTTCCAGACCTTCTGGCCGTTGACGATCCACTCGTCGCCGTCGCGGTCGGCCCGGGTCACCAGTCCTGCCAGGTCCGAGCCGTTGGTGGGCTCGGAGAACAGCTGGCACCACTTGTGCTCGCCGGTCAGGATCGGGCGCAGGTGGCGTCGCTTCTGGTCGTCGTTCGCGTGGGCGAGCAGCGTCGGCGCCACCAGGTACATGCTGACGCCCGCCGCAACGCCCACCGCCCCGACAGCGTCGAATTCGCGGGCCACCACGGCGTCCATCGACGGCGGCAGGCCCCGCCCGTGCCACTCCGTCGGCCATGACGGCGTGCCCCATCCGGTGTCAGCCAGCAGGTTGCGCCACTCGATGAGCGGCCGCTCACGGTGCCAGTGCTCCTCCAGCCACGTCCGGGCTTCGTCGCGGACCTCGTCAACGCTCGCCATGCGCGCAGCGTAGAACCGCCGCGCCAGCCCCGCCCGAACGCCACCACCGCACGGCCCGGCACTGCCCTGTGCCAAATCTCCCCCATGCTCGATTCATATTATCATTTCATCATTTATGGCTCAATAATATTCATCGTCAAATGATGAATAAATAGGTAGAATCACGCGCGTGATCTACGAAGTCCCCGGCATGACAGCTACCGACGCAGCTGTCGCGGACGAAATCGAGCAACTGCGCGAACAGCTCAGGCCCTATCTCCGCATGCGACGACGTTGGTACGGCACCCTTCGTCGAGCCCAATTCGCGCGCGCTGTCCAGGGCTCAAACTCGATCGAGGGCTATCACGCCAGCGTCGAAGATGCGGCGGCGGTCATCGATGACGATGAGCCGATCGCCGAGGTGTCCGAGGACACCGTCAGTGCTGTAGCCGGCTATCGCGACGCAATGACGTACGCACTTCAGCTCGCTGCCGGCGTGTCACCGAGAGACCGGCTTCACGATCCGTCGGCACACGGCACGGCAGCCCCCGAATCGTCGACCTCGTCGGCCCCGCCGCTGCCGGTCGACCTGTCGACCCTCCGGTCGCTGCACTTCATGATGATCAGGCACGACCTCCCCCACAATCCGGGTCAACTGCGTCCAGGTGCGATCTGGGTTGCCGACGCCGACGGTGAGTCGGTGTATGACGCCCCCGAGCGCCATGCCATCGAAGCCTTGCTCGGCGAGTACTTCGAGCAGTGTGCCGATCTCTTCGCCGATGACACTGTGCCGACGATGGTCGCAGCGGCGATGGCGCACCTCAACTTGGCACTGATCCATCCATTCAGCGACGGCAACGGCCGGATGGCGCGCTGTGTGCAGACGCTGTTGCTCGCCGTTGCCGCCGTGCGGGACGACGATCCGCTCGCGCCAGAGTTTCTCAGCATCGAGGAGTACCTCGGACGCAACACGCTGGACTATTACGCGGCACTCAGCGCGGTCGCCGATGGTCGCTGGTCGCCGGAGCGCAGCGCTCGTCCCTGGATCGAGTTCTGCTTGACAGCGCACCTTCGCCAAGCGCACACCGTGCTCCGCCGAGTGCTCGAGTTCGAGACGCTGTGGGATGCATGCAGCCAGCTAGCTCAACAGCGCGGCGTGCCCGAACGCGCTGTGGGCACGCTCTGCGACGCGGCTCGAGGGTGGACCGTGCGCCGATCCCTGTACCTCGCCCGCACCGAGACGACTGACGGGGAACCGATCAGCGACGGCATGGCCTCGCGCGATCTGCAGCTGATGGTGAGGGCAGGGCTGCTCACCGCACTCGGTGACACACGCGGGCGGCGGTACCGCTCCTCCGCCGAACTCGCCGACATCTGGCAGCAGATCCGCAGCATGCGCCTTGCACGCGACGACACCGACCCGTACCAAGCCGCACAGCCACCGCTGTTCTAGGCGGACGCCCGACTGACCGGCCGCGCTTCGGTCCGGCCGGGGAGTATGGGGTTACGTTGAGCCGATGGAATTGGGGCTGACGGGCAGGCGTGCCGTGATCACCGGCGCATCGAAGGGCATCGGGCTGGGGTGTGCACTGGCGCTGGCCCGCGAAGGCTGCGAGGTTGCGTTGGCGGCACGGTCGGCGGACGTGCTGGCGCGGGCCGCCGACGAGGTACGGGATGCGGCGCCAAGAGCGGCCGTCACGACACACGCTGTCGACCTGTCGACGGCCGATGGCCGCCGGACACTGCTTGCCGAAACCGGCGGCGGGGACGGCTTGGTGGACATCTGGGTGAACAACGCGGGAGCGATTCCCGCCGGCGACATCGTGACGGTCGACGACGCGACGTGGCGCGACGCCTGGGACCTGAAGGTCTTCGGCTACATCGACCTGTGCCGGGCCGTCCTCCCGCGGATGACGGCCCGGGGCAGCGGGGTGATCGTCAACGTGATCGGCGTGGCGTCGCTGCGGCCGCAGCCCTCCTACATCGCCGGTGGGGTGGGCAACAGCGGTTTGGTTGCCATGACCGCTGCGCTCGGCAGCCGCAGCCTGCGAGACGGCGTGCGTGTGGTTGCCGTCAACCCCGGCCTGATCATCACCGACCGGATGGGTGACATGCTTCGCCGCCAGGCAATCGACGAGCTCGGCGACGAGTCGCGCTGGGAGGAACTGATCCCCGCCGACCCAGCACCGGGCACCGTGGAACAGGTGGCCGACGTGGTGGCCTTCCTCGCATCGGACCGAGCGAGCCATGTGAGCGGAACATCGATCACCATCGACGGCGGCGCATCCTCCCGCTGAAACGTCCGCTGCGCGGGGCGGGTTCGGGCTGGTCGCTAGTGTCCCGCGGCGAGGGGAACTGAGCAGCGCAGCGGAGGCAGCCATGGACGTGCCCGACTTTCGGACGGTGACCGTGGAGGCGCTGGCGGCGCAGGTGCGCGACCGCACGCTGAGTGCCGCGGCCGTGACCGAGCATGCGCTGGAGCGCATCGAGGTGCTGAACCCGCAGCTGAACGCCTTCGTGGCGCTCGATGCGGAGGACGCTCGCTCGCAGGCCGCTGCCATCGACGAACGGCTTGACGCGGGTGATGACGTCGGCCTGCTGGCAGGCATTCCCATCGGGGTCAAGGACTTGGCCGATGCCGCGGGGTTCGTCACCACCCGCGGAGCGATGCACCTGCGTGACACGCCCCCGGTAGCTGCGGATTCGACCGAAGTGGCCCGCATGCGGTCCGCCGGCGCCGTGATTCTGGGCAAGACCAACACGCCCGAGTTCGGCTGCATGGGCGACACCTATAACCCGGTGTTCGGCGCCACCTGGAACCCCTGGAACCTGTCCCGTTCCGCTGGCGGATCATCGGGCGGCACCTCCGCAGCGGTGGCGTCGGGCATGGTGCCGGTGGGAACGGGCTCTGACGGCGGTGGCTCCATCCGCATCCCGTCGTCGATCTGCGGCATGTCGGGCCTCAAGCCCAGCCAGGGGCGGGTGCCGAGCGGTCCGCCACCGCCTGGACTGCTCGACCTGTCATGCGTGGGGCCGATGGCTCGTCGCATTCGAGACGTGGCGTACTGCCTGGATGCGGTCATCGGCCCCCATCCTTCAGACCTGCGCAGCCTGCCGGCACCAACCGAGTCATGGCGCGCCGCGCTCGACGATCCTCCCCTGCCGGCACGGGTGCTGTGGGTGCCGTCATTCGACGGTGACGCGGTGGATTCGGAGATCCAGGCGAGCTGCGCTGCTGCAGTCGAGATGCTGGCGGCCGAAGGCGTCGAAGTGGTCGAAGCGGGGACGCTGTTCGATCCGGCCGGCGCCGTCTCGAGTGCCTTCGTGCCGCTATTCCTCGGCGGGTTGATCGCCCCCGCATACCAGTCATTGCTCGGCACGCCCGCATGGGACGACGTCACCGACTTGCTCGCCGTGGCTCTTGAGGAGTCCCTGGAGAGCGTGACCGTGGAGGCGATCTCGTCGGCTCGCCAGCAGTGCGGCGAGTTGTCGGTGCAACTGGGCGAGGCGATGGCCGGATTCGACGTGATGCTGCTGCCGACCATGGCATCGCAGACCCCCGTGGTGGGCGGTGATGGGCTTATCGACGGCGTGGAAACCGAGAATTGGGTGCGCTTCACGCCGCTGGCCAATCTGACCCGGCGGCCGGCGGGCACGGTGTGCAGCGGTTTCACCGGCGACGGGATGCCGATCGGGCTGGGTGTGCTCGGCCACCAGACTGACGATGTGGGCGTGCTGCAGACCGTTGCGGTGCTGGAAGATCTGCTCGGGCTGGATCCGATCGCACCAGACATCGACGCTGGCTGAAGCCGGACCCGTCGCGCCGAAACAGAGCGTCGAGAGGCACACTTGCCAGGCGCATGCTCGATCCGGGCTTGGGGTTACGGCAGAGAGTTACGTTGGACCGGTGGATGCCGACGAGGTCATTGGACTGCTGGGGCTCGAGCCGCTGGCTGGCGAGGGCGGCCAGTGGGCGCAGACCTGGCGAGACGAGCACTCCTCGGCGATCTACTTCCTGCTGCGGCCCGGTGACTTCTCGGCCCTGCATCGGCTGGGCGGCGTCGAGCTGTGGCACCACTACGCCGGCGCTGCGGTGGAGATGCTCCTGCTCGAACCGGGCGGCACGGTGCTGCGGACTCGGCTCGGGACCGACTTGGCGAACGGCGAGCGGCCGGTGGTTGCCGTCAGGGCGGGCACGTGGATGGCAGCCAGCACGACTGGGGAGTGGTCGCTGGTGGGCACCACCATGGTGCCTCCCTTCGACGAAGCGACCTTCGAGCTCGGCGACCGGGCAGCGCTGTCGACTGCGTACCCCGCAGCCGCGGCCGACATCTCGCGCTTCACCCGCGAGGATGCAGCCGATGTCTGAGAACGAAGGGTTGCCACAGGCCGGACAATCGCAGGCCGAACCGTCGCCGCAGGTTGAGCCGGGCGAACTGCGGCCGGGTGAATCGTCAACGGGAGACGAATTGGCGCCGCCGGACGAGCTGATCCGGCTAGACGGTCGGGTCATCGTGGTGACGGGCGCAGGCGGCGGCATCGGCACCGGCATCGCCCGCCGGCTCATCGCAGCGGGTGCGAGCGTGGTGGCCCACACACGCTCGTCGCCGGTCGATCACCTGGCGGATCTCGATGGAATGCCCGTGGTCTCTGTGCGGGCCGACCTGGTTGCACCGGATGGCCCCCAGCAAGTGGTCGACGCGGCGCTCGCGCACCACGGTCGCCTCGACGCGCTGGTCAACAACGCCGGCATCCAACCGCTCGTGCACTTCGCCGAGATGAGCGACGCCGAGTGGGCCGAGATGATCGACGTCAACCTGACCGCAGTTCACCGGCTGACCCACGCCGCTGCGGTCGCTATGCGCGCACACGGCGCCGGCGGCTCGATCGTCCATATCGCCTCGATCGAAGGGCACCAGCCCACCGACCTGCACGGTCACTACGCGACTGCCAAGGCCGGCCTGCTGATGCACGCCCGGGCAGCCGCCGGCGCGTACGGCCCCGACGGCGTCCGCGTCAACAGCATCTCGCCCGGCCTCATCGACCGGCCCGGCCTCGCCGACGACTGGCCCGAAGGCGTGGCTCGCTGGCATGCAGCGGCGCCGCTGGGCCGGCTGGGCACCGCTGCAGACGTCGGCGACGCGTGCGTGTTCCTGTGCTCGGACCTCGCGAGATGGATCACCGGCGTGGATCTGGTGGTCGACGGCGGCGTGCTCACCCGGCCGACCTGGTGAGCCTGAGCTCACGCTTGTCACACCCCCTTGGTGCACTGAGGGAAACACAACGTGCACCTCAAGGGCACGCTTCACGGAAGCGGAGAAACCACCATGGACACCTCGACTCAGTCTCGGGCCCGGGCCGGCGATTGGCTGCTTGCCATCGCCGTGGCACTGGCCGGCTGCCTGCTTGTCCTGAGCTGGACGATGGCGAGCGGCTAGGCGGGCCGACCCGCTCACCGGGAGCGTTCTGCTAAGTAGAGGCCAGCCTCTACGAGGAGACACGCAATGCTCATCGACAATCCCCGAGGCGGCTACAGCTTCCTCACCGGCATCTCCCCCTTTTCCAGCGGGGTGGTGGCAGCCGATGGCCATGAGGTCATCCACGCCACGCTGAGCGCCCATGTGCCCTGGCGCGAGGGCTTCGAGCTGATCGACGCCCACCTGTCCGATGCCGGGCGGGTGCGTCCGGCGCTGTGCGCGATCGAACTGCGCTGCCCCGAGCCGTACTCGATGCCCGGTTTCATCGAGTTCAACGCGGGTTACGTCGAGCTCATTCGCTCGTGGGACCTCTACGTCGGCGATCACAACCCGCTGGCCCGCACCAACGTGGCCCCGGCGCACAGCCCGCCCGCCGAACCGGTGCTGCACGCGTTCTCCTACACCGTCGAGGCAGCGGCCGGCGCGCCGACGACATTCGTGGTGTCGGGCGCGGGGGAGATTCCCGAAGCGACGCTCGACGACAACGAGATCGTCCGCAAGGGCGAGACCGACCCCGAGGCCATGAGAGAGAAGGCCGGCCATGTCGTGGCGACCATGGGGTCGCGACTGGCGGCATTGGGCGCCAGCTGGAGCCAGGTCACCACCACCGATGTGTACACGGTCTTCATGCATGAAGGCCTGCTCGAGGACGCGGTCATCGGGCAGATGGGAGCAGCCACCCGCCACGGCCTGCGCTGGTACCGGTCGCGCCCGCCCGTCATCGATCTCGACTTCGAGATGGACGTCCGCGGGATCCGGCACGAGATCACGGTGTGAAGAAATCCTCACGAATACTGGCTCGAACGGGGGGTCTGCATCAGATCGCATCGATCGGTCGATAGTGACGACTACGCTCGGCATTCAGTAACTGCTGCACAGAATTCCGGGCCTGCTCTCCATGAGGAGACCACTCAACCCAAGCGGAAGTCCGAACAGGCCACCGAGCAGCTTCTGAATGCGGCCACAGCAGTGTTCGGCGAGCGTGGTTTCGAAGCCGCCACGGTGTCGGAGGTCGCCCGCAGATGCGGCATGACGTCTGGCGCCGTGTATGCGCGCTGGCCCAACAAGCGCGAGCTGTTTTTGGCCGTGATCGAGTACACGTCGGCCCAGCGCATGCTGCTGTTGATCAAGCAGGCTGAATCAGCAGCCAGCGACAAGCTCGGAATGCTCGGCGCAAACCTGCTCACCTCGACACGAGACGACACGCGCAGCCTGTGGATCGAGGCGTGCGTCAGCGCCAGCCGCGACCCAGCGGTGCACCCCACGGTTGCCGGGTGCATGGAACTCGAAGCAGGCGATCTCACCGAGATCGTGGAGGACGGCAAGGCAACCGGCGTCATCGACCCAGCGCTGAGCACCGACGCCATCGTGTTCCTCTGTCAATCGCTTGGCCTCGGCACGTACCTAGCGCTGCGGGTTCAGTCCCCCGAGCGGCCCCAGCTGTCCGGCGACGACTGGTCGGCGGTGGTGGACCGGCTCATCACAGCAGTCGGCCCCCGCTCCTGACGCACAGAGCCAACCCAGAAGCGAGCAGACGGCATCGTCGCGACCTGAAGCTCAGGTGTGGCGGCGACCTGAGAGACTGGGCGGCGTGGCCCGCAACGTTGTCGGAGGCGAACTGCAGCCGTGCTCGTACGACCCGCTGACGGGCTGGTTCCGGGACGGCTGCTGCAACACCGACACGGGCGACTTCGGCGTGCACACGGTGTGCGCGGTGATGACGGCGGAGTTCCTGGAATTCTCCAAGGCGGCCGGCAACGACCTGCCGACCCCGCAGCCAACGGTCGGCTTCGACGGCCTGGTTCCCGGCGACCGCTGGTGCCTCTGCGCGTCCCGCTGGACCGAAGCGTTCGAGGCGGGAAGCGCTCCCCCGGTCGTGCTCGAAGCGACCCACGCCCGCACCCTCGAGTGGGCCTCGCTGAGCCAGCTCGAAGCACACCGCCACACCGGCGACCCCACCTGACCCCACGGTGGCAGCGTCAGGCAGTCTCGGGCCTGCGGGATCTCGCGGCTGGCGTAGCGTGGCGGTGTGGTCGCATGGTTGCTGGCGGCCGCTGTGGCGCTTGCCCACGGGCTGCTGGCCGTCTTCATCGTGGTCGGTGCACCGCTGGCAGCACGCAGTCCCCGGTTGATGCGCTGGCACCTCGTGGCGCTGGCGCCGATCGCGGCGGTGAACCTGCCCGGACTGCCGTGCCCGCTGACCGTCTGGGAGAAGGACCTCTGGCGTCTCGCGGGCAACACGCCGTACCGGGGCGGCTTCATCTCCCAGTACTTCGTCGAGCCCTTCTACGCCCCTGGCCTGGACGCTCAAGGCGAGGCGGTTGTGCTGGTGGCAGTGACGGCCTGGTGCGGGGCGTGGCTGCTGTACGCCGCCGCATCACGCCTGCGCCTGCGCGCCGCACGCTGACCGGGGCACGGCTTCACCAGAATCTGAACTCGCCGCTCAGCGGTAGGTGGCGATGGATACGCCGGGGAGGCCGTCGAATCCGGACGGATCGGCGGTGATGACGGTGCGGTTCGTGGCCCGTGCCGTGGCAGCGATGATCAGGTCGTGAGCGCCGCGTGGCCGGCCCGCTCGATGGGTTTCGGCCAGCAGCTCGGCATGCGCTGCAGCAATTTCTGCTCCGTAGGGCAGCACCGGGATGGCGTCGACCACGGCGTCAGCGAATGCCTGGCGACGGGCGCGGTGTCGCTGCGTGGCGAGATGGACGCCGACAAGCAGTTCGGCCACAGTGATCGCAGCGATGGCGACCGAGTCGTCGTCGCCGATGAGCCGGTCAAGCTGCTCTTGGTCGCGTTCGGCGTCGATGAGGACGGTCGTGTCGAGCAGCAGCGCTGTCATGTTCGAGTGTCGAGTTCAAGCAGTCGGCGCGTTTCTGCGAGCTGGCCGGCCCATTCTGTGTCGGGGCTCGACTCGGCGAGAAGCTGTTTTGCTCGACGGCCTTCGCCGTCGGCCAGGGGCTCGATGCGAGCGACCGCTCTGCCACGCCGCACGACCGTGAACCGCTCTCCACGGTGCTCGACAGCGTCGAGAACGTCCGCAAACTCCCGTGCAGCTTCGGTAGCGCTGATCTCCGCCACAAAATCAGATTATCTGATTACCCTGGCCGCATCGACTAGGGCACCTGAGCGCTTGCGAACTTCGCTCCTACGCTTGCCAGAGTGGCAGTACACAGTCGCCCGCCCGCTGCTGGCCGAGCGCGCCGATCTGCTCGTGTTCCTGGACCTGCCGAGATGGCTGGCGAACAGCCGCGTCATCAGGCGAACGCTGCGGCGTGAGGTCAAAGCGTGGGCCAGATCACTGGCGGCAACGCCACCCGGCCCAATCGACGGAGAGGCGTGACGGCCGCAATTGGTTCGGCTCGGACGCAGAGTTCGTGGCATTGTGAGGATGAGCGCACGTCCCGGGAGGTTCTCATGGGTCAGGTCACGTCCCTGCTTCACCGCGAGGTGTACGTGATGAGCCAGGTGGACCGCTTGCTCGACTTGGGCATCGGCACAGCGCGGCGTTGGATCGACGGCTACGAGCGTCGCGGTCGCCAGTACGAGCCGCTGGTGCGTGCGGAGACCACGGGTTCAGATGCAGTCACGTGGGGCGAGTTCGTCGAAACGCGACTGATCGCCGAATACCGAAGCCGCGGCGTAGCGGTCGTGCGGATGCGGCCGGCGATCATGGCGTTGCGCAGAGAGTTCGAGACCGACTATCCACTGGCAACCGCTCGCCCGTTTCTCAGCGAAGACGGCCGGGATCTCGTGCTGCGCGTCCAAGACGAGACGGTACTGAGCCCATCGCTGCGGTTCGTAGTGCGCACCAACCAGAACGTCATGCTCTCGATGGAGGTTCAGCGCTTTCAG
This sequence comes from Acidimicrobiia bacterium, assembly GCA_022827265.1. GTDB lineage: Bacteria > Actinomycetota > Acidimicrobiia > Acidimicrobiales > Poriferisodalaceae > Poriferisodalis. The sequence continues at coordinate 12,846 of JAJDTF010000076.1, forward strand.
CAAGACGCCGAATACGAGGACACCGACGAGGTGCGCCGCTTCCGCCTGTTCGGCACGCCGAACGTGGTGCTGGACCCCGAGTACGGCTTCGGCGAGCCCACTGTCCGGGGTCGGCGATTGCGGGTCTCCGCTGTCGCCGAAGCAATTGCCGCTGGCGAAGCACGTGACGACATCAAGGCGACGTGGGACATCAGCGACGACGTCGTCGACGACGCCCTGAGATGCTCACGGGTCGCATGAGCTCGCACCACCATGGCGCAAGACCGCACGTTCAACGGAGTCTTCATTGACGAGAACATCCTGGGCGTCGCATACGAACTCGACGCTCTGCGCCCTGGGCTCGTGTATTGGGTCGGACACCCTGCGATTCCGGAAATCCCAGTGTCCGCCAAGGATCCGGACCTGCTCGATGCACTGGGCGCGAGTGGACGAGATCTGATCTTCATTACGCGAGACAAGAGGATCCGTCGCGACAAGAACGAGCGCGGTCACCTGATGCGGTCGGCCGTCAGGGCAGTTTTTCTCACCAGCACCAAGAACATGGACAAGTCCCAGATGGCTGCGCTCATCGAGCGTCACTGGGATGACATCGTTGGCGAGGTCGGAACCCAGAGAGGTCCTTCACTCTGGTCTTTGACCCGACGCGATGGCTTGAAGCCGATCGATTAGCGGATCAGGCCTTGGTCGGTGCGGACTGCATCGAGGATGACGGCGGCGGTTTCTGCTTCATCCCAGTGGGACGTGTCGAGGTCGAGCCCGATGCCGAGGCATTCCTGCTCCATGCGGTCGTAAAGCCACAGGTACTGCTCTGCGACGCTCTTGTCGTAACGCTGCTGGTCGCGTGCAAGGACTGCTTCACGCGAGGGAGCGAGCAGCACGTAGTGCACAGGCGCGCCCCGCAGCACAGCCAGATACCCGTCCAGTCGGCCCCTGGTCACGACGACGTCGTCAACGATCACCGTGAAGCCGTCGGCGAAGAGCTGGTTGGCAGCTTCCGCCACCAGCCGAGTCACTAACTCGAGCTGACGGTCGGCCTCGTCGCTCGGCGAGCCGCCAGGATCCACCCTGCCTTCGCGGATGCAATCTCGCAGCGCATCGGCTTCGACATGCGCGCTGCGGGGAAGCATCGATGCAAGAGCACCGGCGACCGATGTCTTACCGGCGCCCGGGACCCCGGTCAGCAGGATGATGCGTGGCCGCTCGATGTCCATCCGAAAGAGTCTGGGCTGGCCAGACCAAGATCGGACATCGGCGCGCCCAGAAACAGCTAGTCCGAGCCAGCGGCTACAGCGCGCGCAATAGTGACGCAGCGCTGTGCTCGTTCGACCGCCTTGGCGGCGACTCCGTGCGCTATGTCATCCGGTTCGTATTCGGTCTGGGTCTTGAGAGGAAGAAGTCGACGCAGGTCCTTGGCGACCGCATTGCCGTCGGGCCCGGCTGTTTCGAGCAGCGACACCACCTGGTCATGTCCTTCGCCGGCGGCGCGTTGGCCGACGCGGGCGCCGCATACTGCGTCTGCAGCGTTGATCGCGGCATGAATCGCCAAGCTGGTCGCTGCGATATGCCGCTCAGCGTCGAGCTCGCTCGCTGCGGCAGCGGCAAATTCTTGCGCTTTGCGGGCGTATGCGTGCACTTGGGCAGCCGACACTGGTCTTGTGCGCGCCGACCTAGGCATCGGCCATGTCCCGAAGCTCGTCGAGGGACGCGCCGTAGATCGCTGAGCCATCGCGGGCGATTTCCTCCCACAGATGCCCGCCGTCCGACAGCTTCCCGACGGCTGCGGTCAATCCGATCTGGATGACCTCGACGTCATTCCCCGCGATTGCCCTGGCCTTCTCGCGCCACCCGTCGATCCCTTCGGTCCATGTGTCATCGTCGGGATCCACCTCGTCCGGGCGCACGACGACGACATCGATGTCGCTGGTCCGGTCAGCTTCGCGACGGGCGAATGACCCGAAGACGATGATGCTCGCAGGCGGTTGCGGCAGATCCCCTGCAGCGGCGCCGATCCGCTGAAGCACGTTGTCCCGCAATCGAGCGAGCTCAAGAACGACTCGAGCGGCCTCGTTCTCACGGTTGAGACTGAACAACGACGACGGCGGCACCTCTCGTCGTTCCACCAGGCCGAGTTGCACGAGACCGGGCATCACCCGCGACGCCTGTGATGCGCTCACGCCGGCCAACCGAGCCACGGTGCGCAGATTGAGCTCGGCAGATGTCTCCGCAAGCACAGCAAGCACGTGTCCTTGCGCTCCTGGGATCACGGCATTGACCGGATGCACGAAATCCATGCTGGCACCCTAACGATATTGAGAGCATAAATGCAACAGTCGTTGCATATTTGATTGATATCGTGGAACGGGCGCTAGGTCTCGTCGGGTGGATCTGCTCGTTGCAGCCAGAGATCGAGTGTTGCTGTCGTCCACGTCGGCACACCGGTGCCCAGAAAGTCGTTGTCGTTGGTCCACACTCCGGCGCCGAGCGACATCGCGCACGCCACGACAGGCCAATCGTCGGGGTCGCGCAGCGAACGAGCCCGTGCCTCGTCTTCGCGCGCCAAGCAGATCGGCTCGGCGACGATGTCAACGTTTCCCATAACCGCCTCCAGGCAGGCCGTCACCAGGTCACGCTGGGTCGCCGGCGCGAGCCCGTGCTGCTCGCCGAATCGCTCGATCCGGGCAGGGAGCATCCACTGCGTCTCCTGCCACATGCGTTCGGGGAGAAACAGGTCGAGGCGGTTGCCACGCAGGCGCTCCCGTCCGGCCTCCCGCAGCAGTTCGCCGACGAGAACGCTGGTGTCAACGACGAGCCTCATCGGGCTCGGCTACCCAGCGCGCGGTGGAATAGACGACCCCCTCTGACGGGTCGCCGCTCAATCGAGCAGTCTGCATCTGGATTCTCCAGTCGCGGCCCTCGTCGGCACCGACGATCTCGGACACCAACTCGTCCTCGCTCAGACCCCGCTCTTCGAGCACTTCGGTGACCAGAACGTCCAGGCGCTCGAGTGCTGCTGCCCCAGCGCGCCGGTCCTTGGCGACGATCGGCACGAAGAAGCCGACCGGCTCGCCGTGCTTCTCGATGACGAGCGTCTCGCCGGAGCCGATCAGCTTCGTCGCATGGTCACGGAACTCCCGCACGCCTACCGACCTCATCTGAGCCGCCTCCCGCGCCGGTGGATTGATTTGTGACCACAAGCGTAGCCACAGTATTTCGTGCGTAGAAGAGCGCCGATTTCGGCGAGGCGATGAGGCGAAGTCAAGCCTCGTGCGTTTGCGGTCGTGTCGTATTCCGTACTGGCGCTTGATTAGCCGGTGGGGTCGCTCGCGAGGAACTGAATTTCCGGCGAGCTGACAACTGCCACTGATCACGGCAGGCCAGCGCCTGATGCACCGGCGCAATGTCTGGCGGGCAGACTGCGGGGGTGCGCGTTTTGTGGCGCGGATTGACGCTGGCGTGCCCGTCGTGCGGCGGTCGCGGCCTGTTTCAGCGCTGGGGGCTGTTCGCCATGCGGGAGCGGTGCCCGAGCTGCGGCTTGAGGTTCGAACGCATGGAAGGTCACTGGCTCGGCGCTGTGGCCGTGAACACGGTGGTGTCGGCGGTGGTCGTGATCCTGACCGTCGTGGTGGCCATGCTGGTTCGGGGCACCGATGTCAGCCGCGGCGTGCTGCTGGTGATCGCAGCACCCGTCGGCGTGGCGGTGCCGGTGCTGTTCGACCCGGTGTCGCGCACGCTGTGGACGGCGATCGACGCGCTGTTCAGGCCCCCGACCCCCGCCGACTTCGACTGACCGATTCGGCTGGCTCGGCTGGGCGCATCGGCGGAGCATCCCGGGCGCCGATCGGCGGCCGGTCGCCCTGGGGCGGAGTATCAGGCGCTGCGTGTCTCGCCGGTTCGGCGGAGGTAGGCGTCGTAGGGGTCGGCGTCGTCTTCGGCGTCGATGATGGCCTTCTCTTTGGGGAGCGCTTCGAGCACGTCGTGGACGAACGTGACCAGGGCCTCGGGGTTCTCGACCTGCCGGCCGGCGGCCCGCGACAGCGCATTGCGGTGCTCGATGAACTCGTAGATGAGCTGGGCGTCGTCGAGCCGGTCGCGATACCGCGCCGGGATCGCGGCGATGACCGGTTCGTAGCGCTCCGACAGCCAGCGGTACGCCTTCACCGCCTCGGGCAGCGGCCCGCCGGCGTCGTGCTCGAGCGACAGGCCGTAGGCGTCGAGCGCATTGAGCAGCGTGCGGGCCTGGTTCTCCTGCACCTCAAGCCCGGTCAGCTTGCGCAGGCGCAGGTGGGCGTGCCCCTCCTCCACCACCACGGGCCGGATCCGCAGCCGTGAGCCGTCGGATGACTGCACCACCGACAGCTCCTCCACGTCGAAGCCCATCGCGTTCAGGCGCCCGATCCGCTCGTTGATGCGCCACCGCTCATCGGCGGAGATCTCGTCTTCGCGGGTGAGCTCGGCCCACACCCGGTGGTACCGGTCGAGCAGGTCGTCGGTGATCTCGACTGGGTCGACGTCGTCTTCGAGCAGCCCGCCGGCAATGGCGTCGTACAGGCCGCCGGTGATGTTCTCGACGCCGAGGTCGAGGTCGTGGCGGCGCAGCGCATCGGTGAGAGCGGGCCGGCATTCGGCGGTCTCGGCATCGACCAGGTACGCCATCAAGGCGCCCGCATCACGGCGGAACAGGATGTTCGCCAGCGAGATGTCGCCCCAGTACACGCCCTCGAGGTGCAGCCTGGTGAACAGCACCACCGCCGCGTCGAGCAGCCGGTCGCGCAGCAGCGACGGCGACGTGGTGCGGAACAGGTACTGGTAGGGCAGCGCGAAGTCCAAGAAGCGGGTGACGAGCACCGACTGCAGCGCCGAGCCATCGGCGGCGCGCCGCCCACTCACCACGCCGACGGCACGCACCGCCGGCAGCCGCTCGTCTTCGAGGTGGCGCAGCACGCGGTATTCGTGCTCGGCCAGCGCCTGCTCGGTCTCCTTGAGGGCATAGACCCGGCCGTCGTACTGCACCATGCGCACGACGTGGCGGCTGAGCCCCCGCCGCACCCGGATCAGCCGCTCGGTGACGTCGTGCCATTCCGCCAGCGGCCGGTCCCACGGCAGATCCAGATAGTCGGGATGCCCCTGCCGGGTGAGGATCGTGAGCCCCGACTCCGCTGCAGGCTCAGGCCTGGGTGGCTGCACAATCATCGATCTCGTGCGAGCGAATCCGCCCGGCGGCCGCCAGAGAAGCACTCACTCATCGCCGACTCGCGCATGCGGGACAAGTGCAGCTTCCGAAGTAGTCGCTGTCGTGGATGAGGCCGTGCATTCGTCCGCCGTCGGCATCGAAGTGTGTCCAGAGACGGCGCGCGTAGCGCTCGTCCGGGCGCCCACCAGGTTTCAAGCAGTACCTGAAGAGTGCGTACGCGACGAGATCTGCCGCCTGCAAGGCTCGCGTGGCCCGAGAATCGGCGAACAACGGAACATCAGCGAGATTGCGCAGCCGGCCGAGTGAACTGCTCGCAGTGCGCCATTGATTCGTCCAGTTCTGCAGGCTGCCTTCCACGTTGCTCTGATCGTGGACGATGAGGCCCCGTTGCTGATGCCCTTGACGGCTCATGCGGTTGACGAAGTCATCGAACTTCTTGGTGAGCAATTCGTAGGCCCTGAGCTTCTGATTGTGGGGATTCCGTTCCATGACGGCCCCGATGAGGCGCCACGGCAGCGCAGGATTCACCGGTGCGTAGCCGGCGAGCGTCGCATACGCACCCGCCAGTATCCGGCGGCGATCCGATTCGACGACGCTTGCCCACCGTTTCCGGCCGCGCCACATTTCCGCCGCGTGAATCTCGAACATGGTGTGGTCGTGCCCCAGAGGGCGGAGCTTCCGGAACAGAAACGAATCAAGACGCTGCTGCAGGTGCCAGGCATCTTCCTCGTGAACAATGATGCCGCCGACGACCAGCACGGGACTCGCTCCGTGGGTCCCCGACTCATCTACGAAGCACAGATACAAACTGACCCCAAAACGCGTTCGTGCCCCGCCGAAGCGGGGCACGTTCTGCGAGTAAGCGGAGGAGCAAGCTCACGGCACCGAATACTCCGGTCCTCTCCGCTGCGAACATGATACACACCGGCGTTGCACCGTACATTCGCGGTCCGGGCAGGCGGAAATCGTTTTATTGGATTCCGCGATCACTATTTCTGCTGCGCAGACCCGGGCTGGCCCCAGCAGCCAGTTCGCGGACGAGGCTGGTGCCGCTGCCGGGCTGGCTCTCCCACTCCCATTCCTCGTGCAGTTCCAGCGGGCCGTCGGCCGACACGACGATGCGGCTGCGGCAGTGCCCGTTGGCCGTGGTGCCGCTCGTGGTCACGTGCGAGTACCGGAAGTCCAAGCTGTCGCCGTCGCGCCGTCCGACGAGATGGCCGAGCCGCACGGTGCCGCCCTCGTAGCGTGCCCACACGACCCCGTCGGATTCCTCGTGGTACTCAAAGCGAGTATCCGAACCCACATCGCCCGCAGGATCATTCGAGACACCGACGAATGTGCGCCCGTCAAGACTCGGTGCAGTACCCATCAGCGCAAGCTACCCACCGACCAGCACCAGCCCATTCGGTCAAAACCGGTAGCGGCATGAGTCGCCGTGCGCAGTACGTTGAGCGGCATGGCAGCCACGAAGAACCGGTTGACAGTCACCGTCGACGCCGACATCGCCGGCCAGGTGAAAGCGGTGGTCGCCCAAGGCGGCGCATCGAGCGTGTCGGCCTACGTCGAACATGCCATGAGGTGTCAGCTCGCGGCCGATGCCGACTTCGACAAGCTGCTTGCCACGATGCTCGACGAAACCGGCGGGCCGCTCACGCCCGACGAGCGCGCTGCCGCCAGTCGGCTGCTGCCAGCCGACG
>JAJDTF010000097.1 GCA_022827265.1 Acidimicrobiia bacterium
TCCCCACGATGTCAATGGGGGCGAGGCCCCGCACGATCTCCAGCGATTGCGCAGTGGTGAGCCCTCCCGACACCGGCGTACCGGTGCCCGGGGCGAATGCCGGATCGATGCAGTCGATGTCGAAGGTCACGTAGGTCCGGCGGTCGGCGACCTTCTCCCGCACGACCTCGAGCACAGCGGCGGGTCCGTTGCGGTGCACCCAGGGTGCACCGAGCACCGTGAACCCGTAGTCGTCGTCGTTATGGGTGCGGATGCCGATCTGCACCGACGCTTCGGGGTCGATGATGCCCTCTTGCAGTGCCCGCAGGAACATCGAGCCGTGGTCGAGGCGGCCCTCGTCGTCTGGCCACGTATCAGGGTGTGCGTCGAAGTGGATGAGCGCCAGCGGCCCGTGTTTGGCCGCATGCGCGCGCAGGATCGGGTAGGTGACGAAGTGATCGCCGCCGAAGGTCACCATCTGCGCGTCGTGAGCCAAGATCTCGGTGCAGTGCGCCTCGATTCGCTCGACCGCCTCGGCGGGGTGGCCATAGTCGATGAAGCAGTCGCCGTAATCGACCACGGCGAGATAGGCGAACGGGTCGAAACCGAAGGGGTAGGCGTCGAGCTCGGCGAGACCTGTTGACGCTGCACGGATGGCGCGCGGACCGAGCCGAGCACCTGGCCGGTTCGATGTCGCCATGTCGAAGGGGATGCCCGACACGACGATGTCGGCGTCGGCGATGTGGCGGGTGTAGCGGCGTCGCAGGAACGACAGCGCCCCGCCGTAGGTCATCTCGGGCTTGCGGCCGTGCAGGTCGCCTGATCGAAACGCCTGGTCGCCGAGGGTCCCGGCGTCGGAGCCGGCGATCAAGCCCCCGCCGCCCGCCGCGGGATCGGTGCCGTCGCTCACGTGCCGCTCTGTAGTTCCGGGTTGCGCCAGACGATCAGAGCCGCCCAGCTGTCAGTTGCCGGATCGGCGATGTAGTTCGGCAGGCCGCACACTGCCTCGAAGCCGTTCTCGATCTGGAAGCTCAGCGTCCGGTCGTACAGCCGGCCTTCCCGCACCTCGGCGATGTACTCGTCGGCGCTCATGTTTGCTTTGTGCTGGGCGTACCCGGGGATGACGCCGCCGGCCACGATGCCGTCCAAGCCGAGATCGATGCAGACCTGCTTGCGCAGCACGTAGAGCTCGGCGCCTATGCCCTTGCGACGGTGGGAGAGCCGGGTGGCGATGCTGGTGCCGTAGTACCAGCGGCCGTCGGGATCATGCCCGCTGGCGCTGTGGTCTTCAGGGACGAGATCGGCGATCGTGTGAATCGGGTTTGCCCAGTCGAAGTCGCAGCGGATGCCGACCCCCATGGCCACCAGCTCGTCGCCGTCGAATCCTGCGAAGCAGCCCTCGGGGAAGTCCTGCGCCAGTTGGGCGAAACCGTGGGCGTCGTAGAGATCGGCACGGTCTGAGGTCGGGTGGGAGGCCAGCTCCAGGGCTTCCAGTTCGTCGGCCCATTCGGGGAGGATCCGGGCGTATCGAAGGCCCGAGCGCTCGCCGACCGACACGGCTTCGATCTCACGCATCGCAGCACCCCCGCGGTGCCTGCCGCACTCAGCCGCCGGCTGAGAGATTATCCCTGCGCCGGGAAGCGGCTGGCAGCGGCAGTAGTTTTCGAGAGGGATGGCCGCTGCACCGGACTCGGATCCTTGGTCGCTCGAGACGGCGTCGACGACGCCCCTGTGGATCGACCGGCTGGATCCGCCAGTCGCGCCCCGTCCGGGCGTCGACAGTGAACTGGATGTCGATGTCGCCATCGTGGGCGGTGGCTTCAGCGGGCTGTGGACGGCGTACTACCTGAAACTGCTGGAGCCAGCGATGCGTGTGGCCGTGCTGGAGCGGCACCACTGCGGCTTCGGTGCGTCAGGACGCAACGGCGGCTGGGCAGTGGGGGAGCTGGCCGGCTCGGTCGTCGATTACGCACAGCGCTCCAGCCCAACCGAGTCCAGGCGCCTGATGCGTGCCGTGTTCGACGCGGTCGACGAGATCGGTCGCGTGGCGGCCGCTGAGGACATCGACTGCGACTACGCCAAGGGCGGCACCATCAGGGTGGCGCGCACGGGTCCCCAAGCTGAGCGGCAGGTCGCTGAGATTGCCGAAGCTCGCAGCTTCGGTCTGACCGAAGACGAGATCCGCCTGCTCGATGCTGACGAAGCACGCGAGCAGCTCAACGCCACCGATGTACGCAGCGGTGTCCTGCTCGGCCCTTCTGCCGTAGTGGATCCCGCCAAGCTGGCGCTGGGACTGGCCTGCGCCGCCGAAGCGGCGGGGGTGGAGATCTACGAGCAGTCACGTGTCACCGGTTTCGACGGCGGTGTGGTGCAGATCGCCTCAGCAGGCGCTCGCCGTTCGCCGATGAGCCGCGGCCGCTGTGAGGTCCGGGCGCCGGTGATCGTGCGCGCTACCGAGGCGTACACGAGGGACCTGCAGGGCTTGCGGCGGGACATCTTGCCCGTCTATTCACGGATGATCGCCACCGAGCCGCTGCCTGAGGCTGTCTTCAACGACATCGGTCTCGCGAACCGGCCGAGCTTCGCCGACGATCGCCGCATGGTCACCTACGGACAGCGCACTGCCGACAACCGGATCGCTTTCGGCGCCACCGGGGAGCCGTACAGCTTCGGCTCCCGGATCGTGCCCGCTGCCGAGACGCATCTGGGCATGCACCGGCGAATCTGGCGGGTGCTTTCCGAGATGCTGCCGCAGGTCGCCGAGGCGCGTGTCACCCACCGCTGGGGCGGGGAGCTCGGCATCCCGCGCAACTGGCTTCCTGGCGTGCGTTTCGACCCGCGCACCGGCGAAGGCGTGCTGGGCGGCTACGTGGGCGAGGGCGTCGCAGCGTCCAACTTGGCTGGCCGCACCATGGCCGAGCTGATCGCCGAGCGCTATACCGAACGCACGAGCTTGCCCTGGGTGGGGGTGAGCTCGCGTCGGTGGGAGCCGGAGCCGCTGCGCTGGCTCGGCGTGCGCGCCAGCCGCGCCTTGCTTGGCGCGGCCGATGAGCGCGAGCTGCGCTCAGATCGGCCCGATCGACTCATGTCAGGCATCGCACGGCTGCTGCGCGGCGGTCACTAGCGCCGCCGCGGGGACACCGGGCCACGGCTTCGCCCGGAACTTCCCGCGCTCGTTCGCTTCGCTCACGGGCCGCTCGGGCCCCGGCCTCAACCTCTGGGCGTCAGTCGCAGTCGAGGCGGTAGGCACCTTGGTGGGGGACCATGATGCCGGCGGTGGGCCCGCCGAAGTGCGTGCCGATCACCAGCGTCTCGCCATCTGCCCAGTCGCCGAACGCCAGGTGGCGGGTGCGGCGGGCCTCGTCGGGGTCGGTGTCGAACATCGAGCTGAGATCGGGGTCGGCGAGCTGCATCGGGGTGTGCGCCATGTCGCCGGTGATGATTGCCCGCTTGCCGCTGCTAGCGACCACCACCGAGAGATGCCCCGGCGTATGGCCCGGTGTCGACTGGAACGACACTTCTGAGCAGATGCTGTCGACCGCTTCGACCATGTTGGCGCGGTCCGCTGCAGCGATGGGCGCCACGGAGTCCTCGAACACGGCATCGCCGAACAGGTCCTCGTGGTTGGCCCAGTAGTCGTACTCGGGGGCGCAGAACAGGTACTGCGCGTTGGGGAACGTGGGCACCCATTCGCCGTCGGCGTTCATGCAGGTGTTCCAGCCCACGTGGTCTACGTGCAGGTGGGTGCACACCACATGGGTGATGGACTCGGGCGGGAAACCCGCCGCGGTCATGTCGTCGAGGAATGGACCCTGCTGGCGGTGCCACAGCGGGTTGGTGCGTTCTTTGTCGTTGCCGACGCAGGTGTCCACGGCGATGCGGTGTTCGCCCGCCGAGATCACGCAGGTGTGGATTCGCTGCAGCAGGTAGCCGTCGTCGCTGACGAAATGCGGGCGCAGCCACGGTGCCGCCTCGGCACGGGCGAGCACGCAGCCCTTGCTGACCCCGTCGTAGAGGAAGCGCGGCGAGGTCGGCGTGGCGGTCTCCGAGACGGAGGTGATGGACACCTCGCCGATCTGCCACCGCTGCGGCTCGGCACGCTCGACGTCCGCTGCACTGTCTCCGCCCGTGCCGCCGTCGGCCGCCGTCCGGGAGGCCTCGCTTTCAGCGGCGGCGCTCATGGCTGGCGTCCGACGTAGCCGAGGTAGCGGTGCGACATCGGTGCATCGTCGGGCACATCGACTGCGTCGGTGATCAACCGCCATTTGCGGGGGATGTCGCCCAGGGTTTGCACCCGGGCGAGGCTGGCCTCGCACAGGTCGTCGGGCAGGTCGATGGGGTTGCCGCTGGCCTGGGCCAGGTCCCATGCATGGGTGAGCGGATCCCACTGCACCATGCCCACGAAGTTCTCGAAGCTCATCGGCCCGAACCAGTACTTGTCCTCGGCGGTCAGGTCGGCGCCGTCGATTGCGGCGAGCACGCCGTCGCGGGTGGCCTGCCACTGGGCCGCCGGATCGCCGGCGTCGTCGGCCATCTGGGGCATGCCCACCTCACCGGTGCGGGCGACGCCGGCCAGCGCGTCGAGCACGCCACACTGGTGGCGCAGCAGCTCGGTCGCATTCCAGTCGGCACAGGGCGTGTCATTGCCCCAGGCATCGTCGGGCATGGTGGCCACCACCGAGTCGAAGAGCTCGACGGAGCGCTTGAATTGGTCAACGATCTCGCTCATCGGCAAGAACCTCCCATTGCGGATGCGCCCGTGCAGTAGCGACGGACTGGCGACCTACGGCGAACGCTGATGGTACGCCTCCGTGAGCCGACAGGACGTGCTTCGGCCGGCGCCGACCGCATGCCGCAGTCGGGTGCGGTGTGTTGTGACGCCTGTGCGGTGGCGTCGGGTCGTTGGCGGCGGGGTTCGTGGGGTCGGCCGTGTCGGGTGCGGAGTGTCGTGTCGCTTGTGCGGTGACGGCAACCGCGCATGGCGGCTCGTATCGCTAGTCGACGAGGTTGACCCGCAGACCGGCGAGCGCGACCTGGCTGTCGTTGACGTAGCAGTCCCGTGTGCGGGCGGCAGCCAGCACTGCGTCGCGGTCGACGGTCGTGACATCGATACCGCCGAGACCCTCGCCGCGGCCGTCGGCCTCAGGCACGAACCTCAGCGTGGCGTTGTCGAGCTGGATCGTGGGGTGGCCGTCGGCATCGGTTCCGAGGTCGATCTGGGCGATCTGGCTCCAGCGGTCGGCCAGCCGCTGCGGTTCGGGGCTCTGGAGCTCGGCGGCGGCGATGCCGCTCACCCTGTCGGTGCAGACGTAGGGCTCCCAATATGAGCCGGCGGGTGTCCAGGCACCGCCGACGTCGCCACCGGTGGGGCCGGTCATCTGATCCATCTCGAAGAACGCACCGCCGGTGTCGGCCGGGTGCAGCTGCATGCCGACATGGCCCTCGTCGGGGAAGTTCATATCGAACGCGATCCGGATGCCCATCTCGTCGACGTGGGCGCGGCGGGCAGCAACGTCGCTGACCTGGGTGATGACCATGTAGCCGGTGTCGCCGCCGCGCCGCTGTTGGTACCGTCCGGCAGCGGTGTCTGCTTGGATCGGCGTCACGCACTCGAGGAACTGGGTGCCCACCGGCCACAGCACGTTCTTGAGGCCGAAGATGCCAACACCGGGGTCGGTGAAGCACGGCTCAACGCCGAGAACGCTCTGGACGTCTGCCGAGGTCTGGGCCAAGTCGGCAGTAGTAACAGCAATCTGACGAAGACGAATCCACATGCGCGCCACCCTAGAGCCTGCCCAGTAAGTGGGTCCCGTGAGGCCATGTGGGGCGTCGTATCACACCCCTGCGGTGGTCCGTTCATCAGGCCGCGGTTAGCTGATTTCCGGTTGCTATCACGGCGGGATCAGATGGCTGGACAGGGCTTCGACTCGGGGCTGCCGTGGGGTCTCGACCGGATGATCCGGTGGTTGCCGGCGGGCTTGGTTGGCCGCCGGGCGGTGCTCGTCGTGGTCGGCCGCTGGATGGTGTTTTGAGGGGCCAGTGGCGTTGGTGGTGGTCGAGGTGGCAGGGTTCGCACAGGTTGGCGAGGTTCGGAATGTCGGTGTGCCCGCCGTCTTCGAAGTAGTCGATGTGGTGGGCGTGGCAGTGCTCGGAGTGGGTGGCGCATGCGATGCAGCCGCCGTCGCGTATGGCCAGGATGATCCGCTGCGCTTCGGATGCACTGCGCACTCGACCCAAGGCGAGCTGGCTCCAGTCGCTGTTGAAGACGGCCGGAAGGATCTTGGCGTCGGCGGCGAGCTCGGCAAGCTGATTCGCTGAGATGGGCGTGCCGTCATCGAGCCGAGGGTTGGCGAGCTGTCCCGAGACACAGTCGTAGTCGGCGGCAATCACCAGGCTGGCCCCGGGTCGTTGGCGGCCCAAGATCAGATCGCACAGGGCATCGGCGCTGCGCTGAGGGAACGTGTCGTCGGCTGAGTCGTCGCGCTGGCGCACGGCGCGCTCGGCTGCAGCGAGCTGCATGTTCACTTGGCGGCCGACGAGGAAGTCGAGGTCGGCGTTCAGGTGCCACATGCCGTCATCGCCCAGCCGCATAGAGCAGCGCCGCTGATGCCGTTGCAGCGCAAGCTCGGCGTCAGCGGGTTCAACCGTTCCCCCAGTGGTTGCCGCAGCGGCTTCCGCAGCAAGGTCGGCGTAGACCTGCTCGCTCTCGTAGGCCAGGGAGTGGCGGGCCACCACATCTGACGGATAGTCCCGGCACAGCCCCAAGAAGTCGGACTCGCTGCGGCGGTGAGTCTTGGGTGCCTCCCGGGCGATCACCCTCGCATGGGACAACTGGATCTCCCCGTCCGCCAGCGCATCGAGCGTGTCGCCCAGCTCATTCGCAGCGAGCGATTCGGCGAGCCGGGCTTCGCTACGCGCCTGCGCGGAGTTCATGCGCGTGTACTCGCGCAGTTGCCACGCAGCAGACTGCACGCCGTCACGGGATACCAGCTCGCCCACCGCAGCCAGGCACTCCGCCTCGATACGGGACCGCTGCGCCATCAGCCCGACGACACGGGCCAGCAGATCGCTGTCGCTCAGCGACTCGAGCCCCAGTCTCGCCGAGCATCGCGCCTCGAGGAACGGGCCGCGCTCAGCGCCCCGAGCAGCAGCCCCGATCCTGTCCGCCTCACGGTTGAGTTCGGCCCAATCCGGCTCGCCGCCTCCCGTCCCTGCGGGACCCTCAGACCGGCCCACCGGCTGCACTTCAGGCGACCCAGCACGGCTGCCGGCACAGTGCTCGAAGCGCAACTCGGTGAACATGAGACGAGTCTACACACAAATGTTCGCAGAAACAAACATTCGCGCGCATCCGGAATTCCTCGATTGGACCCCGGCAAACGGGTCGGATCACCGCTGAGCAGCTGGGCCCCACCGAATCAGCAGACAATCCACTTGCGAACTTGGTCACAACGGCAACGTGCGCGACAGCTCCTCCGGCTGCCATCAAGCTCGTCATCCACCTGCCAGGTGCTGCCACCCGAGCAGTGGACGCACTACGACTGCACATGCATCGCGGCACGGGTGGCCTGACGCACTGAAGGAGCTACTCGCTCACCGACTGGGTGCACGATGTTCGACCGCTGGGATTCGCCCGACCGGTTCCACGTGCCGGACGATCCGCCAGACGTGCTGGGCTACCTGGGGCTCGCACTGTGCGAAGGGTTTCCGGGTGCGCTGAGAGCGTCCGACGCCCGTCAACGGGCACGCTGGATGCGCAGCTATGTCGACGTCACCACGACACGTGACCTCGACGAGTTCGGCTCAGGACGAGGCCGGCCGCGCAGCCCGAGCCGCTTCCGCCGCTATGTGCGGGCGTGCGCGCTGCACACGGCCGGTGCTGTGCCCGACAGCGCTCTCGCCGAGGCTGCTGACCTCGACCGCAAGACTGCGGCGGGGTATCACGACATCCTGGATGCCCAGCGACTCATCGTGGACACGCCGGCGTGGCGTTCCAACCGTCTGCGGCGCCTGACGAGCACCCCCAAGCGGTACCTGTGTGACTCCGGACTCGCGGCATGGCTCGCACAGGTCGACTTCGACACTTCGCAACGTGACCCCGATGCGCGCGGTCGGCTGCTCGATACCTATGTCGCCGCCCAGCTGCGTGCCGAGGCGGAATCGTCGGACGTTCCCGTGTTCCTGCATCACCTGCGCAGCCAGCGAGGAGATCACGAAATCGATCTCATCGCCGAATTCGGAGCCCGCGTGGCCGCATTCGAGATCAAGTCCGCCAGTGCGCCCTCGGTGAAGGATGCTCGGCATCTGATCTGGCTGCGCGACAACCTGCCTGCCGATCAGTTCGCCGGGGGAGTCGTGCTGCACACCGGCCGTCACCGACGCTGGCTCGACCGAGACATAGAGGCGGTACCCATCGCAGCCCTCTGGGGATGACGCAGCATTGCAGCAGCCGGACCCGGCCGAAGCGGCGCCAGCCGCCGAACGGCGTGTCGCGCCCCCGCTGTAGGTTCGCCGCCATGAACGAACGCCAATACTGGGATGGCCGTCTCGCGGACTACTTGCGCTGGCGGCGTGAGCAAGGCAAGGCCGAGGGCACTATTGACGACGACAAAGCGATCGTCGGGCAGTGGATCAGGTACACGCTCGACCAATCGGTTCAACCCGACGAGATCGATGAAGAACTCCTGCATCGCTGGGTCGCGGCTCACAAGAACCTGGCCCCCGACAGTCAGAACAGCTACCGGGCACATGTCAAGCCATGGTGGCGATGGAACCGAGACTTCCCGGCGGCCCGTGATGCCGACATCGGGGAGCAAGAGCAGTACGGCGGCGCTGCAATGTGGATGGAGCGGCTCAAGGAGTACGAGGATGTCCTGCGGTCTCAGGGCTTGGCCGAGAAAACAATCCGCATGGGGCACGGAAAACGAAAAAAATGGATCAAGCTGACGTGTGAAACCGGGCGTGACCCGGGGGTATGGGACGATTCGGCGTTTGAAGAGTACTTCGACAAGCACGAGACCGTGGAGACCCGGCGGCAACGCCAAGCCATTCAGAATCACATCAAGAAATGGTGCGATTACTGGAGTGGCCGTGGTGACGCTGAACAGGTCAGCTGCTGGGTCGTACGGGCAGGACGCGAGGGCGAGGCCGTCGAGTACAACCTCGCGAACGGCGTCGTGACGATCGGGTGGGGTGGCGTGCCCGAATTTGCGGAACTCGCGCATTGCGAGTCCCGTGAAGAATTCCGTGACCTCATCGACGAGCGACTTCCTGATTGGGCCGAGAAGGACAAGCGAAGTGCTCGCGAGCAGATCTGGCGATTCGCGCGCGAAATCGAGTCCGGCGACCTCGTCGTCACGCCTCTGAAAGGGATGGAGCCCGGCGGAAACTCACTCGCTATCGGTCGGGTCGAAGGCCCGTACGAGTTCGAGTTAGACGAGCCGGACGACATGCGGCAACGTCGCTCGGTCACATGGTTGCGCACCGGGATTGAGCGCGACGCCATCGGTGAAGATTTGCGCAATTCAATTGACACACCGATGACCGTCTTCGGCCTTCGCCGCCACGATGCCGCTCGCCGAATCCGTCATCTCGCGGAGCACGGCGTCGATCCGGGGGCTGGGTCCGCGCGTCGACGTCTCGCAGATGCGCTGGATGAGGCAGTCGAGCGATTGGGGAAGGCAGCGACGCACCTGCTGTGCCGGAAGGAGTTCCTCCGCGATGTCGTGGCGCTGTTGGAGGACAAGGGGCAGGTGATCCTGTACGGGCCGCCTGGGTCCGGCAAGACGTACTTCGCTCGCCATCTGGCGTGGACGCTGCTGGGCATCGCTGATGACGATGAGTATGAGGACAACCCGCCGTACTCGTTGGTGCAGTTCCATCCTGCGTATTCGTACGAAGACTTCTTCGAGGGATTCCGGCCGCGGGTTGATGACGACGGTCAGATGACCTACAAGCTGACGCCGGGACCCCTTGTGAGGCTGGCCGAGCGAGCCGCCGATCATCCGGACGAACTGCACGTCATGGTCATCGACGAGATCAACCGTGCGAACCTGCCACGGGTGCTGGGCGAGTTGCTGTACCTGCTGGAGTACCGCGACGATTGGGCCCAGACGCAGTACCGGCCGGACGACGGGTTCGAGTTGCCTTCCAACTTGTGGATCATCGGCACGATGAACACCGCAGACCGTTCGATCGCGCTGATCGACGCGGCAATGCGACGGCGGTTCCACTTCGTGCCGTTCTTCCCAGATCGTGAGCCGACGGCCGGACTGCTGCGGCGCTGGTGCGAGCGGAATGAGCCAGGACAGGTGTGGATAGCTGACCTGCTTGATGCCGTTAACGAGCGGCTCCGCGATGATCTCGGGGGTGACTACATGCTGATCGGGCCGAGCCACTTCATGAAGAGCGACCTGGACGAGAACGGCTTGCGACGAATCTGGGAGTACAACATCGAGCCTCTCATCGAGGACCAGTTCTTCGGTCGGCAGGAGGTGATCGACAGCTATCGGTTTGGCGAAGTCTGGAAGCGTCATGGCCATGGTGCGGCTGGGCCGGCTTCGGAAATGGGAACGTCGGACGGGACCGGTGACGAAGCTGAGCCCGGATCCGACTACGAAGAGGGCCCCCAGAGCGACGGCGACTGGTAGATGTCGATCGTCGATGGCGCTGTGCGGCCGGACGCCTCCGAGATGGTTCGTGAAGCGGGCGGGGATCATCGGATCGTGCTTCATGAGTGGAGCACCGAGCGCTGGCGACTCGATGACGACATGGCGCGCCGCCTTGGGGAGACACCCTGGATCTCGGTAGCGACTGACCGAGAAGCTGGGTGGTGGAAGGTGTCAACCCGGCACTGGGTGGGTGCTTTCTCTCTGGGTGATCTGCGGGTCATCGTGCGGCCGAAGATCAGGCCCGAGAACTTGTTCTTGCTACTGGAAGTGGGGTTGCCGTTCGAGGCCTGGCAGGCCGAAGCGATCGACTACGCCGAGAATGACGAGCTGCTGCCGGCGCTGGTGTCGTTCTTCGCGCGAACCGCCGAGACCACGCTGGCACGTGGGCTGTTCCATCATTACCGGCGCGAAGAGGACGACCTGCTCGCGCTACGAGGGCGCATCGACTTCGTGCGGCAGTTACGGCGGAGCGGGGTGCTGGTGCCGATGGCTTGCTCGTGGGACGACTTCACCGCCGATGTGGACGAGAACCGCTGCTTGATGGCGGCCATTCGGCTGGCTCTGCGTGTGCCGGACGTGCCGCACGATGATCGGCGGCGGCTTCGCCGACTGCTCGCTGCGCTCGACGGCGTAGCCGAACCGACAGCGTCGGTGGCGCTGGACCGCCTCGATCGTATCCAATACACCCGGCTCAACGAGCACTACCGGCCCGCATTGCGGCTGGCCCGGCTGATCCTGGCCAACTGCACCTTGCAGGACCTGCACGGCGACACTGCGGCGTCGGCGTTCATGCTGGACATGAACGAGCTGTTCGAGCAGTTCGTCACGTCACGCTTGCAGCGCGAATTGCGCGGGCGACTCGAAGTCAAGGCCCAGAGCCGGCCTCACCTCGACATCGATCAACGCGTGCAGATCAGACCGGATCTCACCTTTCGCCAATACAGCGAGACCCTCGGCGTTGCCGACCTCAAGTACAAACTCACGGATGCCGACTCGAGCGCAGCAGACGCAGTCGGGCCTCTTGCTCGACACGGCGACTATTACCAACTGCTGGCCTACACGACGGCACTCAACCTGCCTGAGGGCACGCTCATCTACTGCGCCGACGTGAACGAGAACGAAGCCGTCGAGCAACGGTTCCCGGATGGTTCGTTGGCCAAGTCCACAATCACCGTTCGGCACGCGGGAACGCAACTGCACACGATCGCCATCGACTTGTCTGGCAGCCCCAGCGACATCGATGCGCAGATCACCGCCCTCGCCGAACATCTCGCGAGATCGGCGAAATGCTCAGTCGTCCCCTGAGTTCGCGCCGGGCGACGCTGTGTGGATGTCCAGAGCCGTGGCCGCGGCGAGTTGACGAGCGTCGTAGCTGACAAGACCAGCGAGGTCATCGCCGATCTCGAGGGCACAGGCGAGGCAGATGGCGTCGAGGGAACGCAGATGGCGACCAGGCATTCGGCCCGCGGCGTCGAGCACCGATGTTGTCAAGTCGACCAAGTGCGTCTCGGCGAGCAGTCTTTCGCAGCGGTGTCGTGTCGCTGCGTCATCATGTGCAAAGGCCCGTCGTGCTTCGGTGCGCAACAACGCGCTCGACGCAAGGAGGCGCTGCTGGACCCAGCGGCGCAGTTCAGTGGATTCGGCTTCCGGCCTGATGAGCTTGACGAAGGCAGATGCGTCAAGAACCCAAAGCTCACCGTTCATCTCGACGCAGTTCTGCGAGTCGCTCGCTCCCGGTCAGCGTTCCTGGAGGGGCTGCGGGCAAGGGCGGCAGTTCCTCCAGTGCCGCGGCCAGGCCCCGTGCCCCGGGCTGTACGAGCCCGCGCCCGACGAGGCGCTCCAAAGGGTCGTCATCTTGCGGCAAGGGGCCGAGCAATGCGAGCGGTTTGCCGTGACGCGTGACCTCAAATGACTCACCGGCGCCCGCCCGGCGGAGCAGCTCGCCGCAATTGTGCAGCAACTGTGAAACGTTGATTCGTTCCATGCGTGCCACGGTAGCGACTGACGTCTCGGTGCCGTAATCGATTTTCGATGATCACCGGCCGCGGCGCTAGTGCAGACATTGGGAGCACGCAGCGGTACAGCACCTAACGTGCGAGCGGACCGATGCCCGCTAGTCGGTGGCGGGCGGGCGATGGCGGTCGAGGAGGCTGTTGAGTTCGGCGCCGGCGAGGAGGCCCATGGCGAGCAGGTACAGCCACAGCAACAGGCTGAGGGCGCCGCCGAGCAGGCCGAAGACTGCGTTGACACCGTTCGAGGCGAGCTGCAGGTAGGCACCGAATCCGCCCGATACGACCAGCCACCAGATGGTTGCCAGCAGGGCTCCTGGCACTTCTCGTCGCCACGTCAGTTTGTGACGCGGGGCGATCCGGTACACCGTCGCAGCCCAGGCAACCACCGCCACGAAGACGACAGGCCAGCGGAGCCAGTCCCACCCTGCACTGAATGAGCTTCCTGCACCCAGCCGGTCGGCCAGTTCGGAGCCGCCGCCGAACAGCGGCCCGACGACCACCATCGTCGCCACCACCACGGCGACCACCAGCGTCAGGAACGTCAGGGCGAAACCCACGAGGCGGGTCGACAGCCAGCTGCGAGCGCCGTGGTGGCCGCGGGTCACGTTCAAGGCACGCACCACGGCGACGAAGCCGCGCGACGACGCGTAGGCAGCCACGACGATGCCGACGGTCACCACCCGGGCGTCGGAGCGGTCGAAGAGGTCGGCGACGGTGGCATCGAGCGTGTTCTGGTCCCCGAAGGTGTCGCTGATCCGCTGCAGCAGCCACTCCTCGGTGCCGGCAGCCGCGCCCTGGCCGATGAGCACATCGAGCGAACCCAGCAATGCAGCGAACACGATGACGGCCGGGAACAGCCCCAGCAGCGCGAAGAACGCGATCTCCGCCGACAGCCCGGCGATGCGTTTCGTCGCCCAGTCCTGTTGGACCTCGCGTGCGACGGCCACGGCAGCGCCCAACCGGGACAGCGGCTTTGGCGAGTCCTGACGGCATGGCGCGTCAGCCGCAGCGGCCTGAGGGGCCGGCGGCGCTCGTGTGACGTCTGGGGCGTCGCTGCCTGCGGTGTCGTGAGATTCCACGCCACGCGAGGCCGACCTGATGTGCTCGCCCTCCGATGCGTCAGGGTGCATGCGGCGCTCGCTGTTCAGGGGGAGTCAGCCTTCACCAGCTCGGCGGCCCGGGCGACCAAGCCGTTGCGGTCGATCTTGGCGGTCGAGGCCAGCGGGATCTCGTCAACGATCCACACGTGGCGGGGATGGGCGTACGCGGGGCCGTTCGCGAGCGCGTACTGCTTGACATCGTCGACCGTGGGGGTGTGGCCAGGTTCGGCACGCACGAACGCGGCCGGCAGCTGGCCCTTCAGCTCGTCGGGCACCGGAACCACGACGGCCTGGTGCACTGCAGGGTGCCTCTCGAGCATCTGCTCAACGGCGTCGGGGTAGATGTTCTCGCCGGCGCAGACGAACATGTCGTCCACGCGGCCCACGAAGTAGTACCAGCCGTCGGCGTCGCGGGTCATGAGGTCGCCTGTGTGGTACCAGCCGTCGGTGAGGCGCTCGGCGGTGACGTCGGGCAGGTTGTGGTAGCCGGTCATGACGCCGGGCGAGCGCACCCACAGCTCGCCGGCATCGCCGTCCTCGCCGGTGTTGGGATCCACCAGCCGCAGCTCCACCTTGGGGTGCTGGTGGCCGACGGAGATCTTGGGCCGCGGCTTGCCCTCAGGATGGGGGCCGAACTCGAGCACCGCCTCGGTGGTGCCGTAGCCGTTGGAGACGAGTGCTTGGGGGAGCAGGCGCTGCACGTCGTCGTACAGGGCCTCGGTCAAGGGGGCCGAGCCGATGAATGCCCGCTGCACCGATGACAGGTCGGGGAGCTGCCCGCCGGCCGCGACGCGCGAGGCGATTTCGGCGGTGACGAGGGCGAACATCGTCGGCACGCCCGAACACATCGTGACTCGGTGGGCCTCGATGGCCTCGATGTAGCCCGCAGCCGTGAACGCGGGAAGGAGCACCACCGTGCCTCCATTGGCGAACGCCAGCTTGGAGGACATCGAAGCGTTCTTGTGGTACAGCGGGGCCGATACCAGCATCACCTCGCCCGGCATTGCTGCGCCGTACTCGAGCACGGTGAAGGTGATGTTGCGATGGGTCAGCAGGACGCCCTTGGGCCGCCCGGTAGAACCGGAGGTATAGATCTGCACGGCGACGTCGTTGTCGTCGACGGCAGCTGCCGCCCCCAACGGCTCATGGGCTACCAGGGCATCCCATTCGGCAGTGCCGATGATGATGTGCGGCATGTCGGGCGGCACCAGCGGCGCGTGCTCGGTATCGGAGATCACCAGCCGCACGTCGGCGTCGTCGAGGATGTACGCCTGGGTCTCGGCGGGAAGCCGGGTGTTGAGCGGTACGAAGACCAGCCCAGCCGCGGGAGCTCCGAACATCACGTCGTAGTACTGGCCGCAGTTGGCAGCGAGCAGGCCGACACGGGTGAACGGAGCCAAGCCACGGGCAGCGAGGCCCGCCCCGCAGCGCAGCGCCCGTTCTCGCAGGGCAGATGCGGTGATGTGGGCGGGCGGCGTAGCTGAGCGATCGATCAGCACGACAGCGTCGTCGTGAGGGAAACGCTCGAGCAGTTCAGCGACGTTCATCGCCATCGCAGGCTACGACGATGAGCCGTTGGCTGTTCGTCGTGCATCAGGAGCGAGCTCCACCTCGACGAGTGTGTCGTGGAACGCAGCGGAGCCGACCACGGGATCGTCGCCGCCGACCGCCGCGTTGGTGAGCACGTTGACCGTGCGTTCGTCGGCGTTGCCCGCCCACCAGCCGAAGGGCATCGTGACCAGACCGGGCTGCAGGCGGTCGGAGATGGCGGCAGTGGTGAACAGCTCGCCGCGGCCGTTGTAGACCCGCACCCGATCGCCCTCGGCAATGCCACGCGCCTCGGCGTCGGTAGCGCTGATCTCGAGGCGGGGCTCGGGCGGGTCAGGCAAGTGGTGCTCGAACCCGCCGTAGTGGCTGTTGAGGAATCGCTGGTGCTGCTTGAGCGTCATGAGCGCCAGGGGAAAGCGCTCTGCGAGTTCGGCGTCCCCGCCCGCCGACTCCGCAGCTGGCTGGTAGCGCAGCGCGCCGAGCCGGATCGGCCCAAGCGAGCGGGATTGCGCCCCGGCACCGCGCTCGGCGTCCATCTCGGCCCTGTGGTCGGCATTTGTCCTGGACGGCGGGACCAGGCGGCGCGCGGATCGAGCAGCACTATCGGAAGCGTCCCTGCCGTCACCTGGAGCGGCGGGCGAAGCGGGTGCCAGGGGAACCTCCCGATTGGCCAGCACAGACCAGCCCGCTGGCACCGCCAGACGCGCCCAGCCGTCCCGCTGGAGCCGCTCGAAGGTGATGCCGTCGAGCCAGGGGTGGCCGCTCTCAAGCAGGTCTCGCGCTACCTGCTCGTCGCTGTCGCCGAGGCCGGAGGCGTCGAGCGCCAGCGCGCTGGCCAGTCGCCGGAAGATCTCCGTGTTCGGCAGGCACTCGCCGAGCGGCTCGATGGCGGGCAGGTTCAGCGAAACGTAGAGGTGGCCCCATGCGTTCATCAGGTCGAGGTGCTCGATCTGGGTGGTGGTGGGCAGCAAGATGTCGGCATGTCGAGCCGTGTCGGTCATGAACTGCTCGATCACCACAGTGAACAGGTCGTCGCGCTCGAGGCCCGCCAGCACTCGGTTCTGGTCGGGCGTGATGGCGGCAGGGTTGCAGCCGTAGTTCAGCAGCACCGTGACCGGCGGTCGCAGGCTGGCATCGGTGAGCGTCGCGCCGAGAGTTGACATGTTGACGGTCCGCTGCGGCCCCTGCGGCGGCACGATGTCGGCAAGTGCCGTGTCGAAGTACACCTGCGTGGAGCGCATGTACTCCGAACCCGACACGACCGCCAAGGCGGCCACGGCGCGGTGGATGTCCTGGCCGTGCTCGCGGTGCTCCATGCCGATGAGCGCACGCAGCACGGCAGGTCGCTCGTGCGCAATGCGATGGGCCAGCGAGATGATGTCGGCTTCGGCGAGCCCGGTGATTGAGGCGGCGCTCTCAAGGCCCAGGGCCCTGGCCTCGGCGCGCAGTTCGGGCCAGCCTGAAGCAGTGCTGTTCACACGCTCCTCGTCGATGAGGCCGTCGCGGTCGAGCACGCCGATAATGCCCAGCACGAGCGCGACATCGCTGCCGGGGCGTGGCTGGACGTGCCAGTCGGACCGCTGCGCGGTCATCGTGGCGACCGGGTCGACGACGATGACGCGGGCGCCGTTGCGATGGGCTTCCTCGACATAGGGCCACAGGTGCCGGTTGGTGAGCAGCGTGTTGGTGCCCCACAGCACGATGGTGCGGGCGCTCGCAATCTCGGTGGGGTCCGCCCCGAGCGGCATGCCGAGCACGTCGGCGGCGCCGTGCCACGCCGTCACCCCGCAGATGTGCCGGTTCAATTGCGTGGCTCCCAGCGCCGCGAAGAACCGGTCGGCCAGCACGCCCTTCTGCACGAGCCCCTGGGTGCCGTCGAGCGAGTACGGCAGCACCGTCTCGCCATCGTGCTGCGAGACGGCTGTGCCGATCCGGTCTGCGATCTCGGCGATCGCAGCATCCCAGCCGATCGGCTCGAACCGGCCCTCGCCCTTGGGCCCGACCCGTCGCAGCGGCCGCAGCAACCGGTCCGGGTGATACACACGATCGAGGAACGGGTTCACCTTGGGGCACAGCTGCCCGTCAGTGAACGGCTGGCTGGGATCGCCGCGCAGATTGACAGCCACGCCGTCGGTGACGGTGACCTCCCAGGCACATGTGTCGGGGCAGTCGTGGTGGCACGCCCCGCGCACGACGGACGTCGCAGCGTTCATCGCTGCATTCATTGACTGGAAATTCCCCGCAGCGATTCGGCCATCGCCCCTAGCATGACGCACTGGAACCCGCCGGCCCGCATCGATTTCCGGGCTCAGCGTCAACGAGGCCAGGGCCCCATGTCGCAGACGACGTTCACAGCGGCACCCGCCGCTCCGCCCCTTGGCGAGCCCACGCGCCTGTTCAGCGTCCCGTTCCTGATCCTGAACCTCAGCGCATTCTGCTCGGCAGTCTCGTTCTCGACGCTGCTGCCGCTGATCTCGCTGCTCGTAGTCGAACAGACCGGCGGCGGGGACGTGGCTGTCGGCCTCGCGATCAGCGTCTTCGCGGTCACTGCGATTGCTGCCCGGCCGACCATCGGCATCCTGGGCGACCAGAAGGGTCGACGGTTCCTGGTGGTATCGGGCTGCCTGCTCACTGCGCTCACGACCTATGGCCACGTGTGGGCAGACACCTACGCGGTGATCTTGCTGATGCGCTTGCTGATCGGGGCATTCCAAGGCGCCTTCTTTGTCGGCAGCGCTGCGATGGTGAGCGACTTGGCACCGGAGCACCGGCGAGGGGAGGCCCTGAGCTGGTTCTCGGTATCGATCTACGGGGGCATGGCGATCGGCCCAGGCGTCGGAGAGGCTGCGCGTTCGTGGGGCGACGCCTCCACAGCGCTCGACGGCTTCGATGTGGCGTTCGTCGTGTCAGGCACGCTGATGCTGGCTGCCACAGCCATCGGGATGCTGTTGCCCCGAGAGGAATCGCTGTTGATTCCGAGCCCGGCTCCACATCCTCCCCCGGGCGGCCAGGCAGTCTCGTCAGATTCCCGCAGGACGACCCTCGGTGCCCGTCAGCTGCCGAGCATCGCTCAGCCCACGGTGTTCGAGGTGAGGAGTGCCGACGAGCCTCCGGCCCCGGCGAGCGTCGCCGCGTCCGGTGACCAGGGGACCACCGTCATGAGCCGACTGTTCTACCGGCGCGCCGTCTGGCCCGGGGTGATCCTGGCGATGGGCATCATCATCTTCCCGGCGTTGCAGGGCTTCCTGCCGAAGCTCGCGGCCGAGAAGGACCTCGGCGACTACGGGACGGTCTTCTTCTTGTACGGGATGCTGGTGTTGGTCCTGCGAGTCTTGGGCCGCAAGCTCCCGGACCGGCTCGGAACCACCAAGACAGCGACGGTGGCGCTGTTCGGTGCGGCGCTCGGCATGGTCATCATGGGCACATTCGTGACACCGTTCGGGCTGTATGCGGGCACCGTGGTGCTGGCATTGGGAGGATCGCTGCTCTACCCGGCGCTCATGGTGGCCGCCGTGGACGGCGTGCCGCCCAACGAGCGTGCGCGAGCCGTCAGCACCTTCACGATGTTCTTCGAGCTCTCGGCGGGAATCGGCGGGCCGATCCTGGGCGTCTCGGCGTGGCTTGTCGGCGCCACCGTCGGTGCGTTCTACGCGTCGGCTGTGTGTTCGCTGATCGGCATCGGGCTGCTGTGGATCTGGCAGCGCAACCCGACTTCGTCCGGCAGGTAGCGACCACCGAAGCCGAACCCGTTCCCATTGCGCAGCGAGATGCGGCGCCGTGTCAGCCGGTGCCGAGGAGGACCATGGTGGCGACGTAGATGGCCAGCAGCACGACGCCGTCGATGCGACCGGCGCGCTTGCCCACCAGGGCGCCCAGGTAGGCCAGCACGACCACGGCCATCATCGCCCCGATGCCCAGGCCGGTCAGCGACGGATCGTCGATGGCGCCGGCGCCTACGAGGCCCATGGCCCCGCCCACAGCGAGGCTGTTGAAGACGTTGGAGCCGAACAGATTGCCCACGATCAGCTCGGTTTGACCCTTGCGAGCGGCTGCCACCACAGTTGCCAGTTCCGGCAGCGAGGTGCCGAGCGCCACGATCGAAAAGCCGATGAACCCGCCGCTCAGATTCCAGTGCTTCGCAAGCGCGATGGCGCCTTCCACGGCGAGCTGGGCGCCGAGGATCACACCGCACAGGCCGAGTACTGCACGCACCAGATTGCGCCACGCTGCGCCGGCATCGCGTGCCGTCGTGCCGGCAGCGCCGCCTGCATCGGGCAGCAACTCGTCATCACGCGACGTGCGGATGAGCCACACCAGCGTGATCGCCATGAGCACGGCCAGCAATCCGCCTTCGAGCCGGCTGAGGTAGTCGTCCATAACCAGCACGGCGAAGATGGCTGCCGTCGCCACTGACCACGGAACATCCCGGCGCAGTGCGGTGTTGGAGAACGGGATGGGCATCAGCAGCGCTGCCACGCCGAGGCCGAGGCTCAGGTTCGCCACGTTCGAGCCCACGATGTTGCCCACGCCCAACGCCGGGTTGTCGTTGATGGAGGCCAGCGCGGACACCACCATCTCGGGGGCCGAGGTCCCGAACCCCAGGACCACTGCGCCGATCACGGCCGGTCGCATGCGCAGCGCCGTCGCGAGGCGCGACGCGCCCGCCACGAAGTGGTCTCCGGCAACCACCAGCAGGACCAGTCCCGCCAGCAGCGCCAGCAGTGCCCAGATCATCGCCGAGACCTTCCTGGCACGCCGGGTGTCGTCAGCCGACCGCTAGTGGTTGTGGCGCGGCGTGCCGTGAGTGCGGGCCGTGTCGCGGTACTTGACGGCCGGCCGCAGCACCATGCCCTCGTCGAACTGGCTGACGATCCCTCGTTGGATCTCCTGCCACGGAGTGTGCGATGGCGGCACCGGGTAGCCGCCGGCTTCGTCCAGTTCGGCCCGGCGCCGGGCCAGTTCGCCGTCGCTGACCAGCATGTCGGCACTGCCGCGCCGCAGATCGATCCGGACACGGTCGCCGGTGCGCAGCAGTGCCAAACCGCCGCCGACGGCCGCTTCGGGAGCGGCGTTCAGGATCGACGGCGAGCCTGACGTACCGGACTGGCGACCGTCGCCGATGCACGGCAGCGAGTGGACACCGCGCACCAGCAGTGCCGCAGGCGGCTGCATGTTGACGACCTCAGCGCCGCCCGGGTAGCCCACTGGGCCGGTCCCGCGCACGAACAGCATGCAGTGCTCGTCGATCCCGAGTTCGGGGTCGTCGATGTTCGCCCGGTAGTCCTCCGGCCCGTCGAACACGATGGCGCGGCCCTCGAAGGCGTCGGGATCGTCGGGGTTCGACAGGTAGCGCTGGCGGAACTCGTCGGAGATGACGCTGGTCTTCATAATGGCGCTGTCGAAGAGATTGCCCGACAGGTTGATGAAGCCCGCGTCGGCCAGGAGCGGCTCTCCGGCAGCGCGGATCACATCGGTGTCGGTGATCTCGGCATCCGCGCAGTTCTCGCCGATGCTGCGGCCGTTGGCGGTCAGCGCCTCGGGGTGCGGCAGCAGCCCGGCACGCATCAGCTCGCCGACCACCGCGGGCACACCGCCGGCATGGTGATAGTCCTCGCCGAGGTACTCGCCGGCGGGCATGAGGTTCACCAGCAGCGGCACTGCGAAGCCGTGTTTCTGCCAGTCGTCGTTGTCGAGCGGCACGCCGAGGTGAGCGGCGATCGCATTGAGGTGGATCGGGGCGTTGGTGGACCCGCCGATGGCTGAGTTGACCACGATGGCGTTCTCGAAGGCCTCGCGAGTCATGATGTCCGCCGGTCGAAGGTCTTCGCGCACCATCTCGACGATGCGCAGACCCGTCCGGTACGCCATTTGCGCCCGCTCGCGGTACGGGGCAGGGATCGCCGCGGAGCCCGGCAGCTGCATGCCCAGCGTCTCGGCGAGCGAGTTCATGGTGGTGGCGGTGCCCATCGTGGAGCAGTAGCCGACCGACGGCGCCGACGACGCCACCAGATCGATGAATCCCGCATCGTCGATCTCGCCGGAGGCGTAGAGCTCACGGGCCTTCCACACGACGGTGCCCGAGCCGGTGCGGCGCCCCTCATGCCAGCCGTTCAGCATCGGCCCGACCGACAGGGCGATGGCCGGGAGGTTCACAGTGGCGGCCGCCATCAGGCACGCGGGCGTGGTCTTGTCGCAGCCGATGGTGAGCACCACGCCGTCGAGCGGGTACCCCTGCAGCACTTCGACGAGGCCCAGGTATGCCAGGTTGCGATCGAGCGACGCGGTGGGCCGCTTGCCGGTCTCCTGGATGGGGTGCACGCCGAACTCGAAGGCGATGCCTCCCGCCTCGCGGATGCCTTCACGCACACGCTTGGCCAGCTCGAGGTGGTGCCGGTTGCACGGCGACAGGTCTGAGCCGGTCTGGGCGATGCCGATGATCGGCTTGCCCGACTGGAGCTCTTCGCGTGTCAATCCATAGTTGGCGTAACGCTCGAGGTACAGCGCCGACATGAGCGGATCACCCTCGATGTCGAACCAGGCCGCTGAGCGCAGGCCGCCACGCCCGATGCCGGGGTCGGGCCCGCTGGGATGAATCGAGCGGGGTTCAGAGGTCGAAGGTGCATCTGGATCGGGAGCCACCGGGCCACACTACGCGTCGCCCGTGGCGGCAACGGATTCGCAGATCTCGCCCCAGCGAACGATCCGCCACGCGCGGCCGTGATCGCCGCACAGGCCCAGAACTATGGTGAGGCGCGCTGGAGCCGTGCCACGAGGGGGTTTGCATGGATCCGAGTCCAGAGACATTGCTGGATCTGCACCGACGCATGGTGCGGATCCGCCACTTCGAGGAAGCCGCCGGCAGGCTCGCGGAGCAGAACCGGCTGCCCGGATTCCTGCACCTGTACGTGGGGGAGGAGGCCGTGGCCGCCGGGGTGTGCGCCAACCTCGACGATGACGACCAGATCAGCTCGACCCACCGAGGGCACGGGCACCTGGTGGCCAAGGGCGGCGACTACGGCGCGATGATGGCTGAGCTGATGGGCAATGCCACCGGCTACTGCGGGGGCAAGGGCGGCTCCATGCACATCTGCGATCTCGATCTGGGCATGCTCGGCGCGAACGGCATCGTGGGCGGCGGCGTGCCGATCGCCGTGGGCGCCGGGTTCGCGAACAAGTACCGGGGCAGCGACCGGGTCTCGGTGGTGTTCTTCGGCGACGGCGCCTCGAACATCGGCGCGTTCCATGAAGCCGCGAACATGGCGGCTGCGCTGTCGCTGCCGGTGCTGTTCGTGTGCGAGAACAACGAGTACGGCGAGTTCACGCCCCGTGACCGCACCATGGCCATCACCGATGTGGTGGACCGCGCCGCCGGCTACGGGATGCCAGGGGCGATCGTCGACGGCATGGACGTGGTGGCCGTGTGGGAAGCGGCCAACGAGGCCGTCAGCCGGGCTCGCCGGGGCGAAGGACCCTCGTTCATCGAGGCCAAGACCTACCGCTTCTACAACCATCACGGCGTGCAGACCCTCGGCATGAAGTACCGCTCCGACGACGAGCTCGAACAGTGGAAGCAGCGAGACCCGATCGAGCTGTTCGAGGATCGGCTGGCCGCCGCCGGAGTGCTCGACGCCGACGGCGCCCAAGCCGTGCACGCCGCTGCAGAGGCAGACATCGAAGCTGCGATCGCCTTTGCCGAAGAGAGCCCGCTGCCCGATCCCGACAGCCTGCTGGTCGACGTCTATACGCAGGCCGCGTACTCAGGAGCCACCGCATGACACCCCCAACCGACACCGAGGAGCGCCGTATCGCTTACGGGGCTGCGTTCACCGAGGGGCTGGCGCAGATGATGGCTGCCGATCCGACCGTGTTCGTGGCCGGCGAGGATGTCGGCCGAGCCGGGGGAGTGTGCGGCTCGTTCCGCGGGCTGAACGACCGCTTCGGCGACATGAGAGTCGTGGACACGCCGATCAGCGAGCAGGCCATTGTGGGTCTGGGCACCGGAGCGGCAGTGAGCGGCCTTCGCCCGGTCGTCGACCTGATGTTCATGGACTTCATCCTCGTGGCCATGGATCAGATCGTGAATCAGGCGGCAAAGCTGAAGTACATGTTCGGCGGCAAGGCCACGCTGCCGATGACGATCACCACCAGCGCCGGGGCTGGGCTGTCGGCGGCGGCCCAGCACAGCCAGAGCCTCGAGGCGATGCTGTGCCACATCCCGGGGCTCAAGGTGGTCATGCCGTCGAACCCGTACGACGCGAAGGGCCTGCTCATCTCGTGCATCCGCGATGACAACCCGACGGTGTTCGTGAAGCACAAGCGCCTGCTGGGATTGAAGGGCGAGGTGCCCGAGGACCCGTACGAGGTGCCCCTGGGAGCGGCGAGCACCGTGCGATCCGGCGACGACGTCACCGTGGTGACGTACGGCCGGATGGTGCACGAGGCGACATCGGCGGCGAATGCGCTGGCGTCGGAAGGCATCGAGTGCGATGTCATCGATCTGCGCACCCTGCAGCCGCTCGACATGGACACCGTGATCCAGTCGGCGCAGCGGACCAGCCGGGTCGCCGTGGTGCACGAGGCGGTGCGGTTCGGCGGCCTCGGCGGCGAGATCGCCTCGCAGATCGCTGAGGAGGCGTTCGACTACCTCGATGCCCCGATCGAGCGCGTCGGGGCTCCGTTCAGCCCGGTGCCGTTCAGCCCTGCGCTCGAGAAGGAATGGGTTCCCAACGCTGAGATGATCGGCGAGCGGATCCGAGCACTCGCAGCCGCGTGAGCGACGCTGCCGACTCGGCGGTCGGCCCAGCAGTCGGAATAGTCGCCAACCCGCTGGCCGGCAAAGACGTCAGGCGTTTGACCTCAGGGGCGACCCCGGTCTCAGACGCCGTCAAGATCGGTGCAATACGGCGTGCCGTCGTCGGTGCGATCGAGGGCGGCGCGGAACGTGTGCTGATCAGCGGCGACCGGGCACGGCTGGGAGAGCGTGCTCTGACGGGGTTGGAGCTGCCCGGATCGGTGGAGGTCGCCGAGCCCCATGGCTGGCACACCGGCCGTGACTCGCAGTTGGCGGCCGCACAGTTTCGTGACATGGGCGTCGGGGCGATCGTCGCGCTCGGCGGCGACGGCACACAGCGAGATGTCGCAACGGGCTGGAGAGCAGCGCCGCTGGTGCCGCTGGCCGTCGGCACCAACAACGTCTTCCCGTTCCAAGCCGAGGCCACCGTGGCCGGCTTCGCAGCGGGAGCGGTGGCGAGCGGCCATGCCGATGCAGCCGAGGTGACCTCGCGGGCAAAGATCATCGACGTTGCGGCGGAGGGATCGAGGCGCGCGGAGGTGGCGCTTGTCGACGTGTGCTTGGTGCGGAGCGCGTTCGTCGGAGCACGCGCCGTTTGGGACTTGGGGTCAGTGAGCGAGATCGTGGCTGCCATCGCCGAGCCGGACGCGGTCGGACTCGCCGCCGTTGCCGCGGCCGTTGTACCCGTCGGCAGGAGAGAAGCTGGCGGGGCACATGTCCGCTTGGGGTGCGTGACCCCGAATGCACGGGGCGTGCAGAGCGACAGGCACATCCGGGCGGCTGTGATGCCCGGCAGCTATGCCGACATCGACATCGCCCACTGCGAGCATCTGCGCTTCGGCCGGCCGGTCACGCTGTCGGGTCCCGGCGTGCTGACCCTCGATGGGGAGCGCGAGATCGTGCTGGGTCGAGGCGAGCGGGCGGAAGTCACCGTCAATCCCGATGGTCCGTTCGTGATCGACGTGGGCGCTGCGGTTGCAGCAGCACAGCGACAGCGCTACCCCTTCGGCCCTGCGGCTGCGGGCCGCTGAGCAAAGGGACGCCGATGGCCATCGAGTTTGCAATGCCGAAGCTGGGCCTGACGATGGAGTCGGGCACGATCCTGCGCTGGCTTGTGCCTGACGGTGCCGAGGTTGCAGCAGGACAGGCAGTGCTGTTGGTGGAAACCGACAAAGTCGAGACCGAGATCGAGGCCTCGGGCAGTGGTGTGCTGGCCCAGACCGGCGAGATCGGCGTGGAATACCCCTGCGGTGTGCGGATCGGCTGGTTCCTGGACGCCGGCGAGGAACCTCCGGCTGTCGGTGACGCCGGTCTGGCACCCGGTGATGCCGCTCCAGCTCACGGTGATGCCGTCCCGGCCGCGGCGCTGCAACCAGCCGCAGATGCGGCTGAGGCTCGGCCTGCCCAGCAACCGGTTCCCGCCGCGCCCTTGCGTGGGCCAGGCGAACGCATCCTGGCGTCGCCCGCAGCCAAGCGGCTGGCCCGTGAGTTGGGCGTTGCGCTCGCAGTGGTGGCCGGGACAGGGCCCAAGGGCCGCATCACCGAGCGCGATGTGCGAGCGGCGAACGAAGCACGTGGACCTGGGCCCGCTTCAGCCGCAGCTGGGGCGGGTACGGGTGCATCGACTGTTGTGGACAGGCCGGGGATCGATCCGGCTCCGGTGGGCACCGCGCCGGCAGGGAGCGTCTCGCGTCCGGCGACGCTTGCGGCTCGCCAACTCGCCGATCTGCTCGGTGTCGATCTGCGCCGCGTGCCCGCCAGCGCCGCCGACGGGCGCATTTCGCGTGCCGATGTAGCTGCGTACGTCCGCACGTTGCTGGCTGACCTCAGCTCACGGCTTGCCGATGATGACTCGGCTTCGCCCGCCAAGGCGCTGCCGACCCGAGCCTCCGCCACAGCGACCACCACCGGGACAGACGCATCGGCGACATCCGACACGCCGGCACCGCCCCTGTCGCAGACCCCGACCGAACAGATTCCCCTGCGGGGGATGCGGGGCGTGATCGCCGAACGCATGAGCGCTTCGCTCCGCTCGATGGCCCAGTTGACGCTCATGATGGATGTCGACATGAGCGCCGTGGTGGCAGAGCGGGCTGCCCTCGTCGAAGCTGCTCGCAGCGACGGCGCCGGCGACCGTGATGAGCACGCAGACCCCGCCGCGACGGCGGTGCCGGGCTACACCGACTTCGTGATCGCTGCCGCGGCTGCTGCGCTCGGTGAGCACCCGCGGGTGAATTCTCAGGTCACCGACGATGCCGTTGCGCTGCTGGGTGACATTCACGTCGGGCTTGCGGTAGCGCTCGACGATGGGCTGCTCGTGCCGGTCGTCCGCCATGCCGACCGTCTCAGTCTCGACGAGATCGCCTCGGAGACCACACGTCTCGCCGCCGGGGCCCGAGAAGGCACTCTGGGCTACGACGACTACCAGGGCGCCACGTTTACCGTGACAGCCTTGGGCATGTTCGGCGTCGATGCCTTCACGCCGATCATCAACTCGCCCAACACGGCGATCCTGGGCGTGGGCCGCATCCGCGACGACACCGTGTGGGCAGATGCCGCGCCTCAGCCTCGGCCCGTCCTGACCCTCTCACTGACTTGGGACCATCGAGCTTTCGACGGCGCGCCGGCTGCGCGCTTCGCGGGTGCCGTACGAGAATGGCTCGAGTCCCGCTAGCCGTCGATGTAGCTGCGCTTGGCGACCTCTTCGAGCATGACCTCGGTGGCGCCGCCGCCAATGGGCAGAATGCGGGCATCGCGGCACATCCGCTCGATGGTCGACTCACGCATGTAGCCGATGCCGCCGTGGAACTGCATGCAGTCGTACATCACCTGATTGACGACTTCGGCGCCGAACGCCTTGACCCCGGACATTTCTTTTATCGCGTCGATGCCTTGTTCCTTGAGCCATGCGGCGTGGTACATCGAGGCTCGCGCAGCGTCCACCTTGGCCTGGTTCATCGCCATGCGCTGGCGGATGGCCCCCAAGTCGTAGAGCGAACCGCCGAAGGCCTTGCGCTGTTGCGTGTAGGCGTTGGTCAGATCGATGGCGACCTGCGCCGCGCCGATGCCCATCCCCACGATCACCATTCGCTCATTCTGGAAGTTCTGCATGGCGGCGTAGAAGCCCCGGTGCACCTCGCCGAGCAGGTGATCGCTGCCCAGCCACACGTCATGCAGTACGAGCTCGGCAGTATCCGAGCAGCGCCAGCCGTGCTTGTCGAGCTTGTTGGCCACCTCGAACCCGTCCGCGCTGGTCGGAACCAGGAACATGGAGATCCCGTAGCGGTCATCGGGGTTCGTGCGCGCTGCCAGCGCGATGAGGTCTCCGTACACGGCACCGGTTATGAACGTCTTGGTGCCGTTGAGGCGCCACCCGTCGCCGTCGGGCACCGCGGTCGTGCGCAATCCCGCCACATCGGATCCCGCGTCAGGTTCGGTGACGCCGATGCACATCATGGTGTCCCCGGACTGGATCGACGGCAGCCAGCGCTCAAGCTGCTCATCAGTGCCTGCATTGAGCAGGTGCGGCAACGCCATGTCGGTGTGCACCAGGATGTTTGCCTCAAAGCCTGCGTAGGTGGAGGTGCCGAGCGCTTCGGCGAACGTCGCTGAGGCAAGAGGGCCGAGGCCGAGCCCGCCCCACTGTTCGGGCACCCGCAGCGAGAACATCCCCAGTTCACCCATGCGCTTGTAGACCTCGCGGGGCACCTGGCCGTCTTCTTCCCAGGCATCGCCGACCGGTGTGACCTCATTGGCGACGAAGGTGACCGTCTGGTCATAGATCGCCTGCAGCTCGTCGGTCATGTAGACGTTGCGGTGGACGGTGTTGCTCACTGGATGCCTCCGGGTGGGTGGGGGTTACGCAGCCGGAGCTGAGCCTTGCTGCACCAACTCGGCGAGCGGGTCGCCGCGGCGGAACCGCTCGAGCAGCACGTCGGCGTCGAAGAGCACTCCGATGGGGTTCTCCGCGAAGACCGGACCGTTCATGAACTCGATGCACTCGGCCATCGTCGCAAAGTTCTCGACTTGGAACTCCACGCCGTTGCCATCGGGATCGGCGTAGTACATGGAGGTGGTCGGCCCGTGGTTGATGGTGCGTACCGGCAGGATGCCTTCCGCACGCAAACGCTCGTAGTGGTCCATGAGATCGCCGAAGCTGCCCATGGTGTACGCGATGTGCTCCAGGGTGCCGCTGCGCGACTCGTATCGACCCGGCTGGCCCCGATTGACGAAGGCCATGCGGTGGTGCTCATCGTCATAGGAAATGAAGCAGATGAACTCGTTCTCGTGGACCACCTGCGCGCCCAGCACAGTGCACCACCAATCGCGCACCGCTGCGATGTCGTCAGTGCGAAATACGCAATGCGCCATCTTGGTCGGCAGGCGGACTTGGGGAACGTTGGCTTGCGACGCCATGACTACTCCTCGGGCAACCCTTCCGGGACGACCTCTCCGGCACGGCCGTCAGCGGCGATCCCGGCCATGCGGCCTCAACAGTATCGGGCGTTCGGAGATCTGCTCCGGGCGGTGAGCTCTCGAGGTGCTCAGCTCAGGTCGATGCCTTCCAGCCGACCGGTGGAGCGCCACTCGTCCAGCATGCGGAAGAACTTGATCGGCCCGGCGCCGTACATCGCGGAGAAGAAGCCATTGGGGTTACCGAGCTTGCCCTCGTTGTTGTAGTAGCCGGGAGTGCACGCCTCGTAGAACTGCACACCGAGACGAGCCTTGTCGGCCATCTCGTCCTGCCACCACTGTTCGGCCTCGATCGTGGGCTCGACGCGCCTGCATCCCCGATCAGCAGCCTCATTGAGCATGTACACGACGTGTGCGGCCTGCTCGCCCAGCGCATGCGGGACGTTGACGGTCACCGCGCTCTGGGTGAAGCCGAGGAAGAAGCAGTTCGGGAAGCCGTGGCTCGTCAGGCCGTGGAAGGTCTTGACCCCGTCGGACCACTTGTCCGACAGCGTCTGGCCGCCCCGTCCGATGATGTCGTAACCGGCGCGCCGGGTGTAGGTCGTGCCCACCTCGAAACCGGTCGCGAAGACGATGCAGTCCACCTCGTATTCCGTGCCGCCGACCACGACACCTCGCGGGGTGATCCGTTCCACGCCACGGCCGTCGGTGTCGACCAGATGCACGTTGGGCCGGTTGAACGTGGGCAGGTACTCGTCGTGGAAGCAGGGCCGCTTGCAGAACTGCCGGTACCAGGGCTGCAATGCCTCCGCAGTCTCGGTGTCTTCCACCACCTCGGCGGCACGCGAGCGCACCGTATTCATCTTCTGGAAGTCGGCCAGCTCCATGAGGCGGCCCTTCTCAGACCCAGTGAGGCGGCGCCCGAGTCGGCGAGCTGCTGTCTTGGCTGCAATGCCGGTGAGGTTGCGGAAGATGTCGGTCCAGCCGTCGGAGACCAGGTCCACGTCCTGATCCCCGCCGCTCACGAGGATGTTGAAGTTCTCCATGCGGCGGCGCTGCCAGCCGGGCTCCAGCGAAGCCGCCCATTCCGGGTCTGTCTCGCGGTTGGCGCGCACGTCGATCGATGACGGCGTGCGCTGGAATACGAAGAGCTCCTTGGCCGACTCACCGAGGTGGGGGATGCACTGCACCGCAGTGGCACCGGTGCCGATGATGCCGACTCGCTTGTCTGCCAGCTTGGCGAGGCCGCCCTCGGCGTTGCCTCCCGTGTAGTCGTAGTCCCACCGGCTGGTGTGGAAGGTGTGCCCCTCATAGGAGTCGATGCCCGGGATCCCGGGCAGCTTGGGCCGGTTGAGCGGCCCGTTGGCCATGGCCACGAAGCGGGCGCGCATCCGGTCGCCCCGGTCGGTGGAGATGATCCACTGGGCCCGGTCGTCGTCCCAGCGCATCTCGGCCACCGAGGTCTGCAGGCATGCGTTGTCGTACAGCCCGAAGTGGCGGGCGATGGCCTTGGAGTGCTCGAAGATCTCGGGGGCGAACGAGTACTTGTGCTTCGGCATGTATGCCAGCTCTTCGAGCAGCGGCAAGTAGCAGTACGACTCGACGTCGCACATCGCACCCGGGTAGCGATTCCAGTACCACGTGCCGCCGAAGTCGCCTGCCTTCTCGATGACCCGGATGCTCTCGTAGCCCGCCTTGCGCAGCTCGGCGCCCATCAGCAGGCCGCCGAAGCCGCCGCCGATAATGGCGACGTCCACCTCGTCGAAGAGCGGCTGTCGTTCGACACGTTCGGTGTATGGGTCGTCGACGTAGTTGGAGAAATCGCCGACCACTTCGACGTACTGCTCGTTGCCGTCGTCACGCAGCCGCTTGTCGCGTTCGGCCCGGTAACGATCGCGCAGCTCGTCTGGATCGAAGTCGATGTCGGGCAGGAGTGCCTCTTGGAGCGTTGCCGGCTCGCTCGCCACGGCTTTCGCAGTCACTTGGGTCGGGCTCATGGTGCTGCTGCTCATGCGAGCCTCGCTCCTGTGTCGTGCGCCGCCGGGGCTAGCGGCAATATCTAATCAATCTTAGAAAGAGAAGGAAGCCTCCTGCTGCCTCCGCAGCTGTGACATCTGTGCCGAGTGACGTGCGTCCTGTCGCGTGGTGCTGTGTGCGTGACAGAATCGGCGCTCGTGCAGAGGGTGATCGCGTTGGACATGGAGGGCGTCTTGACGCCCGAGATCTGGATAGCGGTGGCCCAGCGCACCGGCATCGACGAGCTGAGACGTACGACCCGTGACGAGCCGGACTACGACGCGCTGATGCGGTACCGGATCGATGTGCTCAACACCCACGGCGTGTCGCTCGAGCAGATCCGCGACGTGATCGCTGAGCTGCCGCTGCTGGAGGGAGCGCGGGAGTTTCTCGACGAGCTCCGGCAGCGCTGGGTCGTGGTGCTGCTGTCGGACACGTTCGAGCAATTCGACGATCACTTCCTGGAATTGATGGGCTACCCCCACTTGCTCTGCCACCGTCTCGACGTGGCCGACGGGCGTTTGGCGGGGTGGAGACGTCGGGTGGACGATGCCAAGCGGCGCGCCGTCGAGGCGTACCGGGCGCTGAATTACCACGTGACCGCCATCGGCGACTCCTACAACGACCTCACAATGCTGAGGGCGGCCGACGCGGCCAGCCTGTTCCGATGTCCCGAGGCGGTAGCCGAAGCCAATCCGGACCTGCCGGCGGTGTCCACCTACGGCGAGCTGCTGCGCTGGATCGAGTGCGTGCAGGTGCCGGCCACCCGCTGAGCCCCGGGGCTCGGACGCCGGATACGCTGCGAGCCACATGTTCCCCAAACAACGAACAGGGACGGAGCGAAGCAATGGCGATTGAGGTCGGCGACCAGATTCCCGATGTGACACTGCGAGTACTGGACGAGGGCGGAATGCCTGCGCCCGTGCAGTCCGGCGAGATGCTGGGCAGCGGCAAGGTGGTGCTGTTCGCAGTGCCGGGTGCATTCACCCCGGGCTGCAGCAACGTCCACCTCCCGGGATACGTCGAAGGTGCATCCGATCTTGCCGGCAAGGGTGTCGACAAGATCGTCTGCGTTTCGGTGAACGACGCGTGGACCATGAACGCCTGGGCGCAGGCTCAAGGCGCAGAAGGCATCGAGATGGCTGCGGACGGCAACGGCGACTTCGCCGAGGCCATGGGCCTCGTCATGGATGGCTCGGGTTTCGGCCTGGGTTCTCGCTCCCGGCGCTACGCGGCGGTCATCGAGGACGGGACGGTGACTGCGCTCGAGGTCGAGCCGGCAGGTGCTGTCGACGTGTCGAGCTGCGCCTCGATTCTGGGCAAGCTCTGACCAGAGGCTGAGCCGAATGGCGAAGCCGTGGCCCGAGCGGCCCGTGAGCCCGTGTTTCATCGAATTCGGGAACAAGAGCGGGAAATAGCCGGTGACGCGCCGGCAGTATCTTCCCGGCGCTCATGACATCCAGCACGCCGAGGACTGCTGACGTGGCCCGCGAAGCGACATCGGCTGTGCACGTCGGCTTCGATGTCGGCGGCACGAAGATCTTCGGCGTAGTGACCGATCATGGCGGCACCGTGCAGCGGACCCTGCGCGAATCGACGCCCCACGGTGCGGCGCCGCTGATGGAGGCGCTGGCCGACATGACGGCACGCCTCGGCAACGGATCGCGCCCGGCTTCGGTTGGCGTCGGGATGGCCGGCCTGATCACGCTCGACGGTCGCGTCACGGTCTCGCCCAACCTCGTCGACGTCGACGGCGCGGACATCGGGTCCGGGCTCAGCAATCTGCTGGACATGCCGGTGGTCCTCGACAACGAGGTGAACTGTGCCGCCCGGTGGGAGATGTCCGCTGGTGCGGCGCGTGGCGTTCGCAATGGCGTCATGGTGTCGCTCGGTACCGGCATCGGCGGAGCGTTCATGCTGAACGGCGAGGTGCTGCGCGGTTCAGGGGGCCTGGCAGGGGAGCCCGGTCACATGGTCGTCGAGGCCGGGGGTCGCGAGTGCGCCTGCGGGCGACGGGGATGCTGGGAGATGTACGCATCCGGCTCCGCGCTGGACCGGATGGCCGTCGAGCGATTCGGCCAGGCATGCCGCGGACCAGAGGTGACTGCCGCAGCACGCCAAGGTGATGCTGCGGCGCTCGAAGTGCTGGACGAGTTCGCGTACTGGCTCGCGCTGGGGATCTCGAATCTGTGCATCCTGACCGATCCCGAGATGGTGGTGATCGGCGGCGG
Organism: Acidimicrobiia bacterium; assembly: GCA_022827265.1. Taxonomy (GTDB): domain Bacteria; phylum Actinomycetota; class Acidimicrobiia; order Acidimicrobiales; family Poriferisodalaceae; genus Poriferisodalis. The sequence goes on from JAJDTF010000097.1 coordinate 32,761, forward strand.
ACTCAGCGAGGACTGGGATCTGTTGGCGCAGTCCACCGACGCACATGTGACAGCGCTGCTCATCGGCCGGTCGGCCGAATCCCGCCCCCGGATCGTGCCCTCCGAAGCCGGCGAGCTCTCTGCGGCGCTCGGCGCTGCGCTAGGCGGCGCTGTCAGTCGAGTGACGTGAGACCGCTGCGCACCGCCGTGCTGGTGTTGTTGACGGCGGCGGCTGGCCTGCTGCCCACGGTGGCGGCCGTGCGCATGAACTCCTCGGCCGATGATGCTGCAGCACATGCAGCCTCGCTCCGCACTCCCGTGTTGGCCTCCACGCCAGATGAGCCTGCGCCCGACGGCGCAGGCGGGACTGGAGCAGCGGCGTCGGCGCTGCCGCTGCTCCGCGCCGAGCGTGCACCCGACGCGCTGTGGCGGGCGGCACAGCAGCACCACATCGGCAATGAGATGACCGCGTTCAGTTCCGACTGGCCCGAGCCGCACTGCCTCGCGATCTGGATCGACGGCGTCGAAGTGTTCTCCAGCAATCCCGATCCGGTGATCCCCGCGTCCGTGCAGAAGCTCATCACTGCCGCAGCAGCTCTGGCCGTGGTCAATGCCGATGAGCGGCTGGTCACCCAGGTGCTGACGGACGCGGAGATCGTCGACGGCGTCCTTGACGGCACCGTCTGGGTCGTCGGTGGCGGTGATCCGCTGATCATGACGCAGTCCTATGCAGATTCTCACCGGCGTCAGCCGCAGTTGCGTACGCCGATGGAAGGCCTCGCTGATGACCTTGTCGCCCTCGGCCTCGAAACGCTGCGGGGCAATCTCATTGCCGACGAGTCTCGCTATGACACGACGCGATTTCCCGAGACGTGGCCGCAGCGGTACATCACGCAGCTCAACAGCGGCCCGCTGTCGGCCCTGAACCTCAACGACGGCATCACGGGCTTCACGACGACGCTGTCCGCGGCTGAGCACCCGGCACGCTGGTTCGCTTCCACGCTCGCGGACCTGCTTCGAGTCCGAGGTGTTTCGGTGGATGTCGAGATCGATGTGTCAGCGGCGCCGAGCGGCATGACCGAGATCGCCCGCCTCACGTCGCCCCCGCTGGTGGAGATCATCCAGCAGATGCTGCGCGAGAGCGACAACACCACTGCGGAGATGATGCTGCGCGAGATCGGCCTGCGCGGCGCCGGAGCAGGCTCCACGCCGGTCGGCGCTGCGGCCGCCGAGCGGATCGTGTCGGATCTGCTGCCCGACCAGCCCCGGCCTGCAGTAGTGGACGGTTCGGGGCTGGACCGCCAGAACATGGTCACGTGCAGCTTCCTCGCCGCGCTGCTGGATCACTTCGGCATCGACTCTGATTTCGGGGCGGCACTGCCGGTAGCGGCACGCACGGGGACGCTGTCGCACCGGTTCGCCGAGCATCCCGCAGCAGGTCGGCTCCATGCCAAGACCGGCCTGCTCACCGGCGTGAACGCTCTCGCCGGGTTCGTCGAGACCGACAGTGGGACGGTGACGTTCGCGCAGCTGCTGAACGGCGTGCCGCCCGAGGGTCGCCTCGGCCTGGAACTGCAGGAGTCATTGGCCGGACAGCTCCTGCGGTACCCCGTGGGAGACGCACTCGCCCTGCGAGGATTGACCCGTGCCCCCGCCTGAGATTCGACCCATGTTCCCGCTCGGATCGCCGCTGCTGCCTGGCGCTGTGCTGCCGCTGCACATCTTCGAACCTCGGTACCGGGCGCTCGCCAGGCGGTGCACCAGCGACGATGACCCATTCGGCGTAGTGATGATCGAGCGCGGCAGCGAGGTCGGCGGCGGCGATGTGCGCGCCGAGGTGGGTTGCCTGGCCACCATTGCCCAGCACCAGGAACTGCCCGACGGACGTTGGGTGATGCTGGCCACCGGCGATCGGCGGATCAGGATTGTCGAGTGGCTGGTCGACGACCCCTACCCCCGGGCTCTGGCCTGCGATTGGCCCGACGATCCTGCAGAGGTAGCCGCCCAGGAACGCAAGACGGTCGTGGCCCGACTGCGCCGCCTGCGCGCTCGGGCATCTGAGATCGGAGCGCTCGGAGTGACCGCAGCCGAGTCGGCTGCCATCGACGATCAGCTCGCGAAGCTCGCCGTGGCGCCCGCTGAGGCATCAGCCTGGTCGTTCCAGATCGCGTCGCTCGTGCCCGCTGGCCCGTTCGACCGCCACAGCCTGCTGTGCGCCCCAGACCCCGCCAGCCGGGTGGACGTCATCGGGGAGATCCTCGACGGCGTAGAAGAACTGCTGGGCGAACGGTAGCGTAGCGGTGACTGTGCCTCGACGAGACTCCGGACTGCGAGCCGAGATTTCCGATTTGGTCGGCATGCTGCGGTCCTACATCGTCCAGGAGACGGTGGGCCCGCTGCGCGGGCTGGGCAGGTATGTCCTGTTCGGCGTCATCGGCGCAGTCGGCGTGAGTCTGGGAGTGGTCTTCGGGGCGCTGGGAGTGGTGCGCGTTCTGCAGGCCGAAACCGACCTCTTCAATGCGAACTGGTCATTCGTTCCCCATGTGGCTGGGGCTGTTTTTCTCTTGCTGGCGATCGCGCTGCTGATCCGCGCTATCCGGCCGAAACACGCCGATGCCACTGCGCCGGAACCGCCCGCACGACGGGCCGACGAGAATGCAGCAGAGGATGACGATGGCTGACGGCAACAGGGGTACCGGGGCGGGATCGAGCGCAGCTAGCCAGCACATCACGCCCGCGGACATCTCCGATCGCGTGCGACAGCTCGTCGGCGGAGCGGGTGACGCAGCCGAGCAGGTGTCCAGCGCCGCTGTGGCGGTAGCTGCCACCGTCGGTACCGGCCTGGTGCTGGCCGCATTCCTGTTCGGCCGTCGCAGGGGTCGCCGACGCAGCACGCTCGTCGAAATCGTCCGGGTATAGGAGGCCGCGCAGATGTGTGAGCCTTCTTGTTGTCGCACCTGTTGTTTCCCGCTCTTGTTCGCTGCCGCTCACGGGCCGCGCGGGCCACGGCTTCGCCTATCGGCTCAGCCTCCGAGAGGCGGCGCCCGATGGCGAAGCGGCTGAGGCGAATGCCGGCCCGAGCCACCGACGCAATGTGGCGACGGGCGCGGACCGGCAATGGGATATGGCTGGCCGCGGCGATCATGGCGAGCGGGCTGCGGTTGCTCGTTCGCTGGTCCAAGCGCGAGCGGGATGTGGTCTACCGCGGCGAGTTGGCACCGGGCGACCAGCTCATGATCCGACACGTACCACCGGAATACGAGGGTGGCAGTTCGGCGGCGGAGGGGGCGTGAATCAGGCTGACGAGCTGGAGAGCGGCGAGCTGCAACCGGGCGAGACAGTCTTGATGGTCGACAGTCGGCAGCGTCGGTACCTCGTGGCGCTGCGCTCTGGCGGCGAGTTTCACACTCATGCTGGCGTCGTGCCGCACGACCAGATCATCGGCTCTCCCGAAGGCACGGAGTTCCGCAGCGGATCGGGTGCCCGCTTCGTGGCAGTGCGCCCGACGCTCGCTGATCACGTACTGAAGATGCCGCGTGGCGCGCAGGTGATCTATCCGAAGGATCTCGGCGCGATCTGGATGCTGGCCGACGTTCGAGCCGGCATGGCAGTCTTCGAGACCGGCGTGGGCTCAGGTGCCCTGTCGGCGACGCTGCTCCGCTGCGGTGCCTTCGTCACTGGCTACGAGCTGCGGGAGGATTTTGCCGAGCGAGCTGTCCAGAACGTCGAGAGCATTGCCGGCGCCGAAGCGCTGGATCGCTATGACGTCCAGCTCCGCGATGCGTACGAATCGATCGATCCGCCGCGCAGCGATCCGTCACCGAGCAATGCCGGCACGGGAGCTGCCGGAGACGTGAGTACTTCGGGGCGCCGGTACGACCGGGCCGTGCTCGATATCCCCGAGCCTTGGCGGGTTGCGGTGCACTTGCCCGGGCGGCTCCGGCGTGGCGGAATCCTGGTGGCGTACAACCCGTCAGTGACCCAAGTGCAGCAACTGCGTCGCACGCTGGACGATGGACCGTGGGCGCTCATCGAAACCATCGAGGTCATGCACCGGAGCTGGCATGTCAAGGGAGCTTCCGTGCGGCCGGATCACCGCATGGTCGCCCACACCGGCTTCCTGACGCACGCCCGATTGATCGAGGCGTGACACGAGCCTGTGCGACCCGCGCAGCCGTATCGCGGCGGCGCCATGAGCGACCGGTCCGGTGGCTGGTGCTGCGGGCGGCACGATTGCTGGGCGCTGTGCTGCTGGTCGGCGCGATTGTTGCCTGCGGAGCAGATCCCGACGACTCCGGCCGGGGAAGGTCGCCAGTCGCCAGCGTCGCCTCGATCCCGAGTCCCGATGGCCCCGTGTGGTTGGGTGCACCGCCCGTATCGGTGACGGTTGATGACGGCGTGCTGGCCAGCGTGGTCGCGGTGCATGCATTCGGCTGCGGACCGGTGTCTCATGGCTCGGGGTTCGCCGTCGCGCCGGGACTGCTGGTCGGCTCGGCCCATGTGGTTGCCGGATCGTCGAGCGTCGAGATTGCGTGGAACCCAGGCGGCGGCGATGGGCTCGTCACCTCTCCGGCGGACATCGTCGGGTTCGACCCGGCACGAGACCTCGCTTTGCTGCGTTCCGCTGCTGCTGTCCCGCCGTTGCAAATCGAACGCGTGCGTATCGGCAGCACCGGGGCAGTTATCGGCTACCTGCAAGGAGAGCGGCTTGAAGTGTCGCCGGCGCGCATCGAGCACCTGAGACGGGCATCGGGGTTGTGGGGCGACGGAATCGGGCGAGACGTGTATTTCCTTGCGGCCGACGTCCAAAAGGGCCAGTCCGGCGGGCCGCTGGTCGATCGGGGTGGCGTAGTTGGGGTGGCGTTCGCCACCGCGACCGGACCCGACGACATCGGCTATACGCTCAGCCGGGACGAATTGCTGGGCTTCCTAGGTTCGACGGGAGTCGATGTGCGATTCGACTATCGCGGCGACGCGGTGATCCAGGCACAACCGGCGAGTCTCAGCGTGGTTTCCAGCGGCGAATGTCCCCGCAGATGACGAGAGACCAGAAGCTCACGCTTCGATCTGTGCTTGTCGCTTCATCTCGGCCTACGCCTCGATCTGTGCTTGTCGCTTCATTGAAGCTCACGCTTCGATCTGTGCTTGTCGCTTCATCTCGGCCTACGCCTCGATGAAGATGCACTCCCCGGGGCACTCTTCGGCGGACTCGATCACAGCGTCGAGCTGCGAGTCGGGAAACTCGGCGAGCCCCTCGACACCGCCCGGTTCGGCGAAGACTTTGTCGCCTTCCTTCACGTATGCAAGCCCGTCGTCGAGAAGCGTGAAGACATCGGGTGCGATCTCTTCGCAGAGCCCGTCACCGGTGCACAGATCCTGATCGATCCAGACCTTCATCGTGTAACGACCCTTCCTGTGGAGCGGCCCGAAGGGGGGAACCGAGCCACTTATGAAATCTACCGAGTCGGCGCGTGTCCTGCACGGCACTGACCGCCCCCGGCCCAGCGGCCGGACCGGCAAGCGGGCAGGCGTTGCGACTTGCCAGCAGTGTCAGGGTAGTGTCGGCCGCGCATGGACCAGGGCGACGACGAGACTCAGCGCAGCAGCGCAGCCGATGCGGGCGTGCTCCGCAGCCGCATGCGCACGCTCGAAGAAGAGGTCGCGCTGCTCCGGCGCAAGCTGGCCGACACACCGGCGCGGGTCAGCACGCTCGAAGAACGCCTGCTCGAGGCGAAAGGTCAGCTGTCGGCTGCCGTCTCGCAGAACGAGAAGCTGACGTACACACTGCGCGAGGCGCGAGAGCACATCGCAGCCCTGCGCGAAGAGGTCGACAAGCTGACCCAGCCGCCGTCGGCCTACGGCACATTCCTGTCCCGCAACGACGACGGGACAGCGGATGTGCACGCCAGCGGGCGCAAGATGCGCGTCGCCCTGCACCCCGACTTGGCCGAGACCGAACTGGTCGAGGGCAGCGAGGTGGTGCTGAACGAGTCGTACAACATCGTGCTGGCTCGTGGGCCTGAGACTTCCGGTGAGGTGGTGACGCTGAACGAGGTGCTCGCCGACGGCTTCCGTGCGCTGGTCACGGGTCGCGCCGACGAGGAACGCATCGTGGAGCTCGCGGGCGATCTGCGCGACGAACCGCTGCGGTCGGGCGACAACCTGCTGCTCGACGTGCGCTCCAACATCGTGCTCGAGCGCCTGCCACGACCCGAAGTGGACGATCTGCTGCTCGAAGAAGTGCCGGACGTCACCTATGAGGACATCGGCGGGCTGGACACCCAGATCGAGCTGATCACCGATGCCGTGGAGCTGCCCTACCTGCATCAGGACCTGTTCCGCACCTACGACCTCCCGGCCCCGAAGGGCATCCTGCTGTACGGTCCGCCTGGGTGCGGCAAGACGTTGATAGCGAAGGCCGTGGCCAACTCGCTGGCAGCCAAGGTGGGGGAGGTCTCCGGCCAGCAGGGCGCACGCAGCTTCTTCATCAACATCAAGGGCCCTGAGCTGCTCAACAAGTACGTGGGCGAGACCGAGCGCCAGATCCGGCGCATCTTCGAGCGGGCCAGGGAGAAGGCCTCCGAGGGCTGGCCGGTGATCGTCTTCTTCGACGAGATGGAGTCGCTGTTCCGCACGCGCGGCAGCGGCATCAGCTCTGACATGGAGTCGACGGTCGTGCCGCAGCTGCTCGCTGAGATCGACGGCGTCGAGGGTTTGCGCAACGTGATCGTGATCGGCGCCTCGAACCGGGAAGACCTCATCGACCCTGCGATCCTGCGTCCTGGCCGACTCGACGTGAAGATCAAGATCAACCGGCCCGGCGAGCAGGCGGCGCTGTCGATCTTCAGCACGTATCTCACGCCGACCCTGCCGATCGACCCGATGGAAGTCGCCGACCTGGGCGGCGGCGATCCCCACAAGGCCGTCCGGATCATGATCGAGCGGACCGTCGACGAGATGTACCGCCCCGATGACCTCAACCGTTTCCTCGAGGTCACCTACCAGAACGGCGACAAGGAAGTCATGTACTTCAAGGACTTCGCGTCGGGGGCGATGATCGAGAACATCGTGCGCCGGGCCAAGAAGAACGCCATCAAGCGGTCGCTGGCCACCGGCAGCAGCGGCATCAGGCTGGACGATCTCATGGGCTCGATCCGCCAAGAGTTCCGTGAGCACGAAGACCTGCCGAACACGACGAATCCCGACGACTGGGCGAAGATCTCCGGCAAGAAGGGCGAGCGGATCGTGTTCATCCGGACGCTCGTCGATCCCGACGAGAGCGATGCGCTCGGCGGCCGGGCCATCGAACGGGTGCAGACCAGCCAGTACCTGTAGAGCACTGCACATTCATCGGGGAGCAACAGTGGCCGCGGCGGAAGGCGCATCTCTCCGCGCATCCTCTAGGGTCTCGCGCGGTGGCGGTTCACAAGGTCGTTGGCATCGAGACTGAGTTCGGCATCATCCATCGCTGCATGGGCGACTCCAATCCCGTTGCGGCATCGTCGATGATCATCAACGCCTACGTCAACGGGTTCCTGTGCCAGCGCGTCAGCTGGGATTTCGAAGACGAGCAGCCGGGTGCTGATGCGAGGGGCTTCAACGAGTTCGACGCGCTGGCACCCGAGATCGAGACGCACCTGGTCAACGCCGTGCTGACCAACGGCGCTCGCTACTACGTCGACCACGCGCATCCTGAGCTGTCGACTCCGGAGTGCTCGGACGCACGCCAATGCGTGGTGTACGACCGGGCAGCGGAGGAGATCCTGATCCGGTCCATGCAGGCTGCCAACAACCTCCTGCCCGACGACGAAGAGCTCGTCATCCACAAGAACAACAGCGACGGCAAGGGCAACAGCTACGGCTGCCACGAGAACTACCTGCTCGACCGCGATGTGCCGTTCGGGAGGGTGGTGACGCACATCCTGCCGTTCTTCGTGACCCGCCAGATCTTCTGCGGCGCCGGCAAGCTGGGCGTCGAGGTTCCGATGAACGACGGCTCTGCGCCGCCGTTCGGCGACCGGCCGTTCCAGGTCAGCCAGCGCGCCGACTTCTTCGAGGAGGAAGTCGGGCTCGAGACCACGCTCAAGCGGCCCATCGTCAACACCCGCGACGAGCCTCACGCCGACACGCGCAAGTACCGGCGCCTGCACGTCATCATCGGCGACGCCAACATGAGCGAGCTGCAGACGTATCTCAAGCTGGGCACGACCTCGCTGGTGCTGGCGATGATCGACGACGACTTCCTGCCCGAGCCCCTGACGCCGCTCGTGCCGGTCGCGGCGCTGCGCCAGGTGAGCTTCGACACAGCCCTGTCGGGGCTGATCGAACTGGTCGACGGCCGTCGCCTGCGAGCCATCGAGGTCCAATGGGAATATTTGGACCTGGCCCGGAAGTATGCGCAGAGCCATGGTCTGGATCCCGTCGGCGGCGACGACATCGGCAATGACATCCTGGACCGCTGGGAAGCAGTGCTCACCGGGCTGGAATCAGATCCGATGGGGCTCGCGACGCAGCTGGACTGGGTGGCGAAGCTGCGCCTGTACGAGGCATTCGCCGAGCGGCACGGCCTCGACTGGGACGATCCGAAGCTGGCCGCCCTCGACCTGCAGTATCACGACCTGCGGCCGTCGAAGTCGCTGTCGCGACGCGTCGGTCTTGAACGGATCACGACCGACGACGAAGTGGACGAGGCGGTCTCCGTGCCGCCGCCGACGACACGCGCGTACTTCCGGGGTCGTTGCCTCGACAAGTTCGGCGAGGAGATCGTGGCCGCCAACTGGGATTCGATGGTGTTCGACATCGGCACCGATCCGCTGCGCCGCGTGCCGATGCTTGAACCGCTGCGAGGAACCCGCGCGCACGTGGGTAGCTTGTTGGACGAGTGCCGGGACGCGGCCGAGTTGCTGCGCCGGCTGGGCAATTAGCCGCCAGGTTCAGACTCGAACGCAGGCGGCAATCGGAACTCTCACGCATTCGAGACCCAAGCAATCGACACCGGAGGAGGCCCGAGATGGCAGAACGCGAGCAGATGCGACGGTCGGCTCCGAGGGAGACCGAGAGTCCCGCACCGCAGGACACCTCGTCTGAGGGGGCGACCGAACTGAAGGCAGAGCTCGACGACCTGCTCGACGAGATCGACGATGTGCTCGAGACCAATGCCGAGGAGTTCGTGAAGAACTACGTGCAGAAGGGCGGCGAGTGACCCCCATGCCCTTCTTCGCCCCAGGGGACGACCCGGGGGCGAGCTTCCTCGAACTGCTGCGGCGCACGGGCAGCGAGCCGTTTGCCGGGTTCGCGCAGGTGCCTGCCGCTGAGGGGGGTTTCGGCTCCCTCGAGGGTTCTCACGCCACCACCGTGCTGGCCGTGCGCAGCTCCGACGGGGTGGTCGTGGCCGGCGACCGGCGGGCCACCAGCGGCAATCTCATCAGTCACCGCGACATGCGCAAGGTCTTCCCAGCCGACTCCTATTCGGCGGTGGCCATTGCCGGTGCTGCAGGCCCGGCCGTGCAGATGGTTCGCCTCTTCCAGCTGCAACTCGAGTACTACGAGAAGATCGAAGGCAAGCCGCTGAGCCTGGAAGGCAAAGCGAACCAGCTGGCCGAGATGCTGCGAGCCCACCTGCCCCAGGCGATGCGCGGCCTCCCGGTGGTGCCGATTTTCGCCGGATTCGACCCCGCCGACGGTAGGGGCAGGCTCTTCCAGTACGACGTGACCGGCGGCCGCTACGAAGAGCAGGACTACGCCACAGCCGGCTCAGGCAGCCTGCACGCAGGGACGGTCCTGAAGCTCGGCTTCCGCGACGATCTGAGCGAGCCGGACGCACTGGCGCTCAGCGTGCAAGCGTTGTGGCACGCCGCCGACGAAGACAGCGCCACCGGCGGCCCCGATCCCGTGCGTGGCATCTACCCGGTGCTTGCGGCAATCGGGAGCGAGGGCTTCCGTCAGCTCAGCGACACCGAGTCAGGGGAGGTCTTCGCTGCGCTGCAAGCCGACCTCTCCAGCGGCGGGAGCGAGGGAGCGGCCCGGTCCGATTCAGCCGGCGGCGGTCCCAGTTCCGCCGGAGGCAGCCGCAGCGAGGTGTCGCCATGAGCATGCCCGGGATGTATGTCAGCCCCGAGCAGCTCATGCAAGACCGGGCCGACTACGCCCGCAAGGGAATCGCCCGCGGACGCTCGCTGGTGACGCTGGAATACGGCGACGGCATTGCCTTGGTGGCCGAGAATGCGAGCGCAACGCTGCGCAAGGTGTCGGAGATCTACGACCGGATCGCCTTCGGCGGCGTGGGCCGCTACATCGAGTTCGACCAGCTGCGCATCGCGGGTGTCCGCCACGCCGAGCTGAAGGGATACCAGTACTCGCGTTCAGATGTGGAAGCTCGCAGCCTCGCCAACCAGTACGCGCAGATGCTCGGGCAGTTCTTCACCCATGAGCTCAAGCCGCTCGAGGTCGAGATCGTGGTGGTGGAGGTGGGGATCGGCGATGAGGCCAACCAGCTCTACCGGATCCAGTACGACGGCACCGTCATGGACGAGGAGGCGTACTGCTGCATCGGAGGCGATGCCGACGCAGTGCGCGAGCGGGTGGCTGAGGGCTACGACCCTGAACTCGATGCCGACGCAGCCATCCGGCTGGCGCGCGCAGCACTCGCCGGACCCGAGCGTGAGATCGCTGCACCGGATCTCGAAGTGGCCTTGCTCGAGTCGAACGCCGAAGACGCAACCCACCGCCGCCGGTGCTTCCGGCGTCTCGACGACGACGAGGTGGAGGTCGCTCTGGGCGACAGCGCAGATCAGCCCGACGAAGGCTCCGATCAGGAAGATTCCTAGATCGGCAGTACGGTGAGCGCCGTGCAGCGGCGCATCATGGGTGTCGAGAACGAGTACGGCGTCACGTGCACACTGCGGGGACAGCGGCGCCTCAGCCCCGACGAGGTGGCGCGCTACCTGTTCCGTCGGGTGGTGTCGTGGGGCCGATCCAGCAACGTGTTCCTGGCCAACGGGGCGCGCCTGTATCTCGACGTCGGCAGCCATCCCGAGTACGCCACGCCGGAATGCGATTCCGTCTATGACGTGGTGTGCCACGACCGTGCGGGCGAGCGGATCCTCGAACAGCTCGTCGCCAGCGCCACCGAGCGACTGGCAGAGGAGGCGTTCAACGGCACGATCTTCCTGTTCAAGAACAACACAGACTCGGCCGGCAACAGCTACGGATGCCACGAGAACTACCTGACCAGCCGGGCTGATGACTTCTCGAACTACGCCGAGGTGCTGATCCCGTTCCTGGTGACCCGGCAGATCTACGCCGGCGCGGGCAAAGTGCTCAATACGGCCAAGGGCGCCCGGTATTGCATCACCCAGCGGGCGGAGCACATCTGGGAGAGCGTGTCGAGCGCGACTACCCGCAGCCGTCCGATCATCAACACCCGCGACGAGCCGCACGCCGACGCTGAGCGCTTCCGGCGCCTGCACGTCATCGTCGGCGACTCGAACATGAGCGAGTACACGTCATTCCTCAAGATCGGCGCGGCTGCGCTGATGCTGCGCATGCTCGAGGATCCCGCCGTGGTGCTGCGGGACATGACGCTGGAGAACCCGATCCGGGCGATCCGCGAGATCAGCCACGACATCACCTGCAGACGCAAGGTGCGCCTGGCAAATGGGCGTGAAGTGAGCGCGTTCGACATCCAGTCGGAGTACCTGGAGCGAGCCCTGCGCTTTGCCGAGACGAACGATCTCACCGAGGAGGAATCGCGTGCTCTGCAGATGTGGGAGCACGTGATGACGGCGATCGGCGACGATCCGCTGCAGCTCGACCGCGAGGTGGACTGGGTCATCAAGCACAAGCTGCTCACGAGCTATGCCGACCGCGCTGGAGTCGGCTTCGACGACCCTCACATTGCACTGTTGGACCTGCAGTATCACCATGTTCATTCGACGCGAGGCGTCTTCTATGTGATGCAGCGGCGCGGCCTGGTCGAGCGAGTACTGGATGACGCCGATGTGCGTCGGGCTACCGAGGAAGCGCCCCAGACGACGAGAGCCCGGCTGCGCGGGGCGTTTGTTCGCGAGGCCAAGGCCCGGCGCCGTGACTACACCGTGGACTGGGTGCATCTGAAGCTCAACGACCAGGCTCAGCGAACCGTCCTGTGCAAGGACCCGTTCCGTTCCCACGATGAGCGTGTCGACAAGCTGATCGAGTCGCTGTGATGCACACAGGGTGCTGCGTGCGCCAGCGCTCAGATGGCTGAAAGCAGCGGATGCCGCGTTTTGCGCGCCTGCGAGCCGCCGAGGTACGCGACGTACGGCCCGGTCTGGCACGGATGACCCTGTCCGACGGGAGCGAGGCCTACGCGCTCACGGAGCTGTGCGGCCCCATCACAGTTGGCGACGAACTGCTCGTGAACACATCGGCAGTGGAACTCGGCCTTGGCACCGGCGGAGCACATGTGGTGCATACCAACCTCACTTCGCCGTTCGGGGGCGTCGGGAGGCCGGGGCGCGTCATGAAGGCCCGCTACCTCGCTGAGCAGCTGTCCGTCGACGCAGTTGAGGAAGCAGCCGGCGGGGCTGGAACGGATCGCACTGCCATTGCAGAGACAGCGCCCGATGGCGCTGAGCCGCTAGAGGCGGCGCCGTATGGCGCCGGGGTGGCGCTGCCGTCGTTGGCCGGCACGCGGGTGGTGCTGTGCGTGCTGCACAGTCACGCATTGGCGCTGGCCGCGACAGTCCACGGTGCTTCCGGCGTGGCGCCGGGCTATGTCATGACCGATGGCGGAGCGCTGCCGTTCGTGCTCAGCGATCTCGCTGCGGCGTGCTTGGAACGTGGGGTGATCGCAACGGCGGTCAGCGCCGGGCAGGCCTTCGGGGCCCCCATCGAAGCAGTCACCGTTGCCTCTGGCGTGGCCGCACTGGCAGAGCGGGGCATCGAGCGTGTGGTCGTCGCTCCAGGGTTAGGACACCTCGGCACTGCGAGCCCATTGGGCTTCTCGGCCCTGGATCTCGTCGGCCACGCGGCCGTGCTGGACAGGCTCGGGGCGGCGACAGCGCTGGCTGTACGTGCATCTTCGGTCGACGAGCGTCCACGGCACCGCGGCGTGAGCCATCACACTCGGGCGATGGCAGCGCTGGCCCCCGACCAGACGGTCGTGCCCGTTCCGGTGGAACCTGAGACTGGCGAGGCGGCGGACGACGCTGCGTGGATCTCGGCGCTGGGGAATCGGGCTGTCGGCATGGAGCCACTTGGAATCGCCGAAGCGCTTGCCCGCTGCGACCTGAACGTGACATCTATGGGGCGCCCGCTGGAACGCGATGTACGAGGGTGCGGGTGGCTGGGGGCTGCGGCGGCCTGGCTGGCGGCTGCGGCATGAGCAGCCCCAGTTCACCGGCCGACGACGGGCGCGATACCGATCACTCGAGCGGAGGCTCGTCGGCCGCTGGCGAGGACGCCGTGCCAAGCAGCGATCAGCCCGCGGACGTGGGCGCCCGGGGGCCTGCCGACGGGCATCGTTCCGATGACCGGCCGCTGGGCCGTCGGCCACCGCGGGTTCGGCGGGCTATGAGCAGGCGCATGCGCAGCCTGCTGTCGTGGGTGTGGGTGCTTCTGGCTGCGGTGACGCTCGCGCTGCTGATGCGTACGTTTCTCATCGCGGCGTTCTATATCCCGTCCGAGTCGATGGAGCCCGTGCTCGAGATCGGGGACCGGCTGCTGGTCTCCAAGCTCAGCTACCGCATCGGGGATCCCGAACCCGGCGATGTCGTCGTGTTCCGGACCCCACGCTCGATGCAGCCGGCGCAGACCGCGGAGCTCATCAAGCGCGTCGTGGCCGTTGGGGGCCAGCAGGTCGAAGCGGTGAATGGCCGGCTCATCATCGACGGGTCGCCGGTGGATGAGCACTACCTGCCGACCGACGTGTACACGCGCGACTTCGGCCCCGTGCTGGTGCCTGCCGGATACGTGTTCGTCATGGGCGACAACCGCCGCTCAAGCCAGGACAGCCGCGTCTTCGGCGCCATCCCCGAGAGCGAGATCGTCGGGAGAGCGTTCGCGCGTTTCTGGCCACCCACGCGTCTTGGCGGCTTGTAGATCTCCAGCGCCGTGATCGGCGCCGATCACGGTCAAGCGGGTTGCGTCTCGCAGATGTCGCCTGCAGGGGCGGAGCCGCCTGGCGTCTTCGATGATTCGAGACCGGCAAGCAGGCGGTCGACGTGATCGCCGTACAGGCCGTCGAGGCCCATGCAGCGCAGCGCTGTCGCTAGGCGGGTGTGCTGCACGTCCCATGCGAAGCAGAGCCGCTCGAATCGGTGGAAGAGGGCCGCAAGGCCGCCTGTCCAGTCTTTGGCGGGGAGGTTGACCGCATCGATGCCGGCATTGGCCAGAGCCGCAGCCCGACGCTCTGGGCCTTCCTTCATGCGCCGCACCCGAGTCGAATCGACGATGTGGGCTGACGTGCGCCCGCGCAGGTCAACCAGGATATCCCAGTCGCCGTGGCACAGCCAGAGACGATCTTCCGCACCGGCGGCACGGGCGGCGGAGATCACGGCGTCTGCCGCTGCTGGGTCTTTGAGATCGACCGATAGCTCGAAGTCGGTGCCGCACGCCTGATACATGTCCGCGAGGGTGGGAATGTCGGCACCGATGCGTTCCCGTTGCAAGGAGCTGAAGGCACGACGCACGCCCCGGTGCCAAGCGACGCCGTCGTGGTCCAGCATGGCGTGACCGTCTTGGCTGAGCCAGACATCGGTCTCGAGGCCGGTTGCTCCCATGTCCAGCGCCAGGGCGAACGTGTCGAGGGCATTGTCGGGGCCGTGCGCTCGCCCGCCACGGTGTGCGAACGCGATCGGAGGCGTGCGCAGTGACGGCAATGGCTGGGAGGGCACGCCTCTATCGTGCCACTTGTGCCGACGATATGGCTGTTGCCCATCGTTGCCTTCGGCGTGCTCACTGTGGTGAGCATCGTCATGATCCGACGGCTGGCAGTCGAGCTGCGGGCGACGGCGCAGAGCCTGGCGTCCATTGCAGACGCTGCAGCAGCGGTGCGAGCCGACGTCATGCGAGCGCGCGCCGCGATCGACAGCCTGGACGTGCCGTCGCTGCGCCAGGCCACTGCCGAGCGGGCGCTCGGCCTGGCAGTGCGGTGGGCTGCCCGCCGGGTACTGCCCTTCTGAAGGGGCAGCAATCGCCGCACACAGCTCCGTCTGCGCGTGAACGGCGCAGAACCGCCGCGCAGGGCCGGGGTTCTACCATCGAGCCGTGAGCCTGCAGCCCAACGAGGTGCTGATCATCGTGTTCGTAGCGCTGATCGTGCTCGGCCCCAAGCGGCTGCCGGGCGCTATCCGCGGCATCGGCCGCGCCTTCCGGCAGGTGCGCGACTTCTCGGCCACCGTTCGCCAGGAAATGGACGCCGCGATCTCGCCGCCGATAGTCGAACCTGCATCGCCGCCTGCCCGTCCGGCTGCCGCAGATGGCTCGGAGGTCGAGCTGGAAGGTGCCGACACCGAAACCATGCAGCCGAACGCTGCAGCGGAACAATCGGAGGGTGCCGACACAGAGATCCGCCGGCCCGATGCCGCCGACCCAGCCGGTGATGACGTGACCAGAGACGGCGCTGCGTGAGGCTCTGGTGGCGCCGCCGGCCCCGGCCGGCGGTGATGGGTTTCTGGGATCACGTCGCCGAGCTGCGGAACCGGCTCATCTGGAGCATCGTGGCCATCGGGCTCGGCATGGTTGTCGGCCTAATCGTCTATGACTGGTTCTTGGAGGCGGTCTTGCTGCCCCCGTATTGCCGAGTCCTTGAAGCGCGTGACGCTCCGGCGAGCGTGCTGGGGGACTCCTGCAGCCTGATCATCACCTCGCCGTTGGAAGGATTCCGCACCCGAATAAAGGTCTCGGCGTACCTGGGCGTAGTGCTGGCGATGCCGGTGCTGTTGTGGCACCTGTGGCGCTTCATCACTCCGGCTCTGGACAGCCGGGAGAAGCGGTGGGCGGTGCCGTTCGTGATCGTCGGGTTCCTGCTGTTCGCGTCCGGTGTGCTGCTCGCCTACTTCACTTTCGAGCGGGCGCTGGATTTTCTGATCTCCGTCAGCGGTGATGTCGTGGATCCGTTGCTGGGGCCAGGTGCCTACTTGGGCTTGGTGACGTTCATGATGCTGGCATTCGGCATCGGCTTCGAGTTCCCGATCCTGTTGGTGTTCGCACAGCTCGCTGGGATTGTGACCCCGCGGCAGCTCAATAGAGCCCGCCGCTATGCCATCGTCGGCATCGTGGCCGGCGCGGCGATCATCACGCCCTCAGGCGACCCGATCACGCTGGCGGCGCTGTCGGTGCCGCTGTACGTGTTCTACGAGCTGTCGATCCTGGTCGGTTACCTCGTCCTGCGCCGCCGCAGCGGCGAACCCCCGCTGCGGCGCCGATTCCGTCGGTCGGCGAAGGAGAGCGAGCAGAGCGCGGCAGGCGGCGGACCGACGCCGTGACTTCGAACGGGCCGGCGGCGCCACCCCTGTTCGCGGATCTCCTGGCTGCGCGGAGCATCTCGCCAGACGGCTTTCAGACCGAGGCGTTCGCCGCGCTGGATCAGGGCAGGTCGGTGTTGGTGGCTGCGCCGACTTCGTCGGGCAAGACCCTCGTTGCGGAATACGGGATCGCGGCGGCACTCGGCGCCGGCATGCGAGCGGCCTACACCACGCCGACCAAGGCGCTGTCGAATCAGAAGCTGCGCGAGCTGCGCTCCTGGCTGGGATCCGAACGGGTAGGCCTGCTCACCGGCGACAACGTCATCTGCCCCGATGCCGATGTCGTGGTCATGACCACCGAAGTGCTCCGCAACATGATGTACGCCGGTTCGGCGCACATCGCTCAGTTCGGCATGGCCGTACTGGATGAGGTCCACTACCTGCAGGATCCCTACCGGGGAGCGGTCTGGGAAGAGGTCATCATCAGCACGCCGCCGCATATGCGACTGGTGTGCCTGTCGGCCACGGTCAGCAACGCGCACGAGCTCGCATCATGGGTCGAAGCCACCGCAGGCGGCTGCACCGCGGTGGTGTGCTCGCAACGGCCGGTACCCCTGGAGGACCGCTACCTGCTCTACGAGCGACACAGCCGCCGCTTGGTGGACCTGCCGACGCTGCGGGACGGCCGCCCGAATCCCGAGATCGAACGGATAGTCGAGCAGGCACGTTCCCGATCCGGCGGCCAGCGCCGGCATCGCCGTGCAGGCGCGCGACCGGCCCGCCCGCGGCGCTCGGAGATCGTCGAGCATCTGGCTGCCAGCGCCAGGCTGCCCGCAATCGTGTTCGTGTTCTCCCGCCAGGGATGCGACGCCGCCGCCCGGACGCTCGTCGCTGAGGGGGCGGCGTTTCTGGATGCCGCCCAGCAGCATCGCGTACGGCAGATCGCGGCGGCGCACACGGCGGACCTTGAAGCGGGTGATCTCGACGCACTCGGCTACGACGGGTGGCTGGAGCAGCTCACGGCCGGTGTCGCAGCTCATCACGCGGGCCTGATACCGGCGTTCAAGGAGGCCATCGAGGAGTGCTTCTCCGCCGGGCTGCTGGCAGTGGTGTTCGCAACGGAGACCCTGGCGGTGGGCGTGAACATGCCCGCCCGCTCGGTGGTGATCGAGCAGCTCAGCCGCTTCCGCGGCGAGGGCTTCTCGTTGCTGACCCCGGGTGAATACACCCAGCTCACCGGTCGGGCGGGCCGTCGCGGCATAGACGAGACCGGTTACGCGTACACGCTGTGGCATCCGCAGACGGCATTCGAGGAGACGGCCCGCCTGGTCGCGAGCGGCGACTTCGAGCTGGAGTCCTCGTTCCGGCCCACGTACAACATGGTCGCCAACCTCATCGCCAGCCGCACCCACGACGAGGCAGTCGAGCTGTTGCAGCGGTCGTTCGCCCAGTGGCGGGCTGATCGCCGGGTCGGCCAGTGGACCGCGGAGCTCGAAGCGGAGCGCAAGGCGCTGCGCGAGGCCCGTGCACGGCTGCGGTCGATGGGGGGCGGCCGTGGCCGTTCGAAGTCGCATGCACCGGCACGCGGGAGGCCGTCGGGCTCGGGTCGGCACCGGCGCGGCAGGCCCGCCGACCGCCGCGCCGACCGGGCGCTCGTCGATGCGGAGCGACACGCCGAGCGCGTGGGAGCACGGGTGAGCCGTCTGAAGGATCGGATCAAGCTCGCCAAGGGAGGGCTGGCCCGCCAGCTCGACGCCACCAACGAGGTGCTGAACATCTTCGGCTGTGCGGACGGCTGGTCGCTGACCGAGACCGGCGGCTGCCTGAAGTCTGTGTTCCACGAGTGCGATCTGCTGACGGTGCTGTGCCTGCGCGACGGCGTCTTCGACGGTGTGGCGCCGGCTCAGCTTGCCGGCCTGGTGTCGGTGCTGACCTACGAACATCGCAGCAGCCAGCCTCCGCCGGCGCCCCGCTATCCCGACAACGACTCCCGCGAACGGGCAGCGCACGTGTTCGAGCTGGCGTCGCAGATCAACCGCGCTGAGCGACAGCACAGCGTGGCGCCGTCGCGCCCGCCCGACGCGTCGTTCTTCGCTGTTGCCCATGCCTGGGCTGGCGGGACGGCATACACCGATCTGCGGCACGGCGACGCACGAGGCGACCAGATGCCCTCTGGTGGCGATTTCGTTCGCCAGATGCGCCAGCTCATCGATCTCGTCGACCGGATCGCAGACGTTGCTGCCCAGCAGCGCACACGACGCACCGCAGCCGATGCCTGTTCGGCACTCGACCGCGGTGTCGTCGCTGCAGCTGCTCGAGTCTCCGATGGCCGGGTAGGGGAATCCGTCACCGCGGCGCCGGGAGACGGTTTCGCGTCATTGCCGGTGGTGAAACGCACCCGCAGGCTCTCGTGACGGTCCGGCGCAACGAGCCGTGGGGATCTGCCGCGACATTGCCTGATGGGGCACCGATCGCCGGCAGCAATGCCGAGTTGCGCCGGTTGATCACCTGCCAGTGCACTGGTGATGCACCAGCGACGCCGATCGGCGTCATCGGCGGCGATCTGTGGCGCGTGGTGGGAGCACCGCCAGGCGGTGCGGATCGCCTGCACTCCGCGCACGCGCGAACAGCGCCGATCGACCTCATCGAGGTGACGGCCGACGGCGAGACGCACTGGGCCTGTGTCGGGGCCGTCGCGCGCAACTCGTGGTGGCGTGGCCCCGTCGTGGTTGCCATGAGTGCCGAATCGCTCGGGCCGTGGCGGCTGGCACCCGCAGCCCATCCCAACGACGGGCGGCTGCACGTGACCAGCACCGGTCTGGGTCAGCCTGGGCTCAGCGTGGCCCAACGCATGTTGGCCCGCCGCCGGCTGCGGTCGGGCGCTCACCTGCCGCATCCGGCCATCGCCGTGCGGCGCGTGGAGAGTGCGGAGCATCAGTTCGACCGGCCACTCGGACTCTGGCTCGACGGCGAGCGAGCAGGCAGGTGCCGTGAGCTGGTTCTCGAGATCCATCCCGACGCCGCAATGGTCGTGTTCTGAGTTGACGGTGCACCGTTCCGCAGCGACGCCGCTGCACGCCCGACTGTGGGCGGCCCATCGCTGCGTGCGCAAGCGGTCCGCGAGGCTTCGGTGTTCGGGCCATACCATCGGCGCAGTGTCTCCGCCGACCCGACCCGCCGGTGATCCGGTAGTCCACTACGCCGCCGAGACGTTCACGCCTGCCGAGCAGGACATCTTGCGGCGGTACGTGACGAATCTGCGCCAGCCGGTGTTTGCGCTCGTGAACCTGCCTGAAGTGGTGAAGGGGGCGCTGTTCGCCCGCTACTCCAGGACGCACAAGAGCCTGCGGCGGCTGCTGCTGGACGAATTCGTGGACGACCTCGACATCTCCGGCGACGAGACCATCGACGCCACGATGGGCGTCGCCCGCGCCGAGCAGCTGTACCAGCGCGTCTTCGTGGAGTACGGCGACGACTCGGTGGCGCAACTCGGGGCCGTGCACCTGGCGTGCGAGCAGGCGTCCAATCTGCTCACCAAGATCCTCGAACGAGGACGGCTGATGTCGTACCTCGAGCAGTCCACCCGCTACCTCGCCTACGACGAGCGCGTCCAGGGCCGCTACCGGTATCACCGGCCGCCCGAGGTGATGGGCTCGCGTGCGGGGACGCGATTCGTCGGCGACGTGGACCGTATGTTCGACGCCTACGGCGACATGGTTCGCCGCATGACGGAATGGCTCACCGAGCATCCCGATGCGGCGGCCGGTGCCGCCGCCGGCAGCGACCTCGCGCGCCGGCGCGCCATCCGGGCACAGGCATTCGACGCCTCCAGGGGACTGTTGCCGGCAGCCAGCCTGTCCAACGTCGGCATCTTCGGCAGCGGGCAGGCCTACGAAGCGCTCCTGCTGCGGATGCGGGCGCACCCGCTGCCCGAGGCACGCAGCTACGCCCAGATGATGCTGACCGAGCTGCGCAAGGTCATCCCCTCGTTCCTGCGGCGCGTGGACCAGCCCGACCGGGGTGTCGTGTGGTCGGACTACCTCGAGACCAATCGGATCGCGATGTCCGAGTTCGCCGCAGATCTTTTTGCCGAGGACGAACCGGAGCCGGTGCCCGAAGTCCTGCTGACCGACTGGGACCCCTCCGGCGAAGCCAAGATGCTGGCGGCCATGCTGTACCCGTACACGTCGCTGGGAGCATCACAGATCGCCGCTCGAGTCGCTCAGATGACCGAAGCCGAGCGCATGGCGCTGGTGGAGCGATACTGCGGCGAGCGGGCCAACCGGCGCCACCGGCCGGGCCGGGCGCTGGAGCGCATCGACTACCGCTTCGATGTGCTCGCCGACTACGGCAGCTTCCGCGACCTGCAACGCCATCGCTTGCTCACAATCGAATGGCAGCCGCTGAGCCCGCAGCACGGGTACTCCGTGCCTGCGCTAGTGGATGCAGCCGGCGGGGGAGAGGCCTACGACGAGGTGATGGATCTGTCGGCAGAGCTGTACGACACGCTCGCAGAAGCCGTCGGAACGCTGGAGGCGTCGTATGCCGTTTCGATGGCGTATCGCGTGCGCTACAGCATGCAGTTCAACGCCCGTGAGGCCATGCACCTGATCGAGCTGCGATCACAGCCTCAGGGTCACGATGACTACCGGCGGGTCGTGACCGAGATGTATCGCCAGATCGCCGAGACCGCAGGACACCGGGCAGTGGCTGCGATGCTGACGCACGTGGATCTGTCCGAGGGCATCTTGGGGCGCCTGGGTGCTGAGGAAGCCACGGCTCGACGGCAATCTGCAGAGCCGGCCTGACGGTCGAGCCCCGGGTACCTCGCCTGATGGAATGCTCCGCATGGACGTAGTGGCCCGCCCTGCCGGTCGTGAGCACGTAGGAGTGCTCGCGCAGATGGCGGCCGACACAGTGGCTGAGCAGGTTGATGCGCGCGGCGGCTGGGTGTGGTCGCGCCGGGAGGTGAGAACGAGGCCCTTCGAGGAGAGCCTCGCCGAGGCCCTTGATGACTCCGACAGCGCCGTGTGGATCGGGGAGATCGACGGCACGCCGGTGGGCTACGCCGTTGCCACCGTCGAACCCTTGCAGACCGGCGAGATGCTGGGGCGTGTCGCCGACCTGTATGTCGCTCCCGGAGCCCGCGAGGTCAGCGTCGGGGAGGCGCTGATCGGAGAGGTGCTGCAGTGGTGCGCCGAACGGGGCTGCGTGGGCGTCGATTCGCTGGCGCTGCCGGGCAACCGTGCCACCAAGAACTTCTTCGAGACATTCGGGTTCACCGCACGGCTGCTGGTGCTGCACCGCAAGCTGGCGCCTGAGGCCGAGTCTCGCAGCGGGTTATCTCCCAGATCGCCGTGAGCGAGCCGGTGCCCGAAGTGTGCGTCGGCGGGATTGCCGTGCGCGGCAGCTCCGTGCTGCTGGTGCGCCGTGGCCGCCCGCCGGCAGAGGGACTGTGGGCGTTCCCAGGAGGGCGTGTCGAGCCCGGAGAGCGCCTGAGCGACGCCGTCGAGCGCGAACTGGCCGAGGAGACCGGGCTCGTGGTGCGGTGCGGCGAACTCGTCGGCGTGACCGAGCACATCAGCGAGCACCTGCATTTCGTGATCCTGGACTACACCGTGGAGTGCCCCGCCGATGCGGCGCCGGTCGCCGGCGACGACGCGGCCGACGCCCGGTTCGTGGAATTCGACGAGATCAGGGTGGGTGCGCTGCCGCTCTCAGGCGGGATGCGTGAGTTCCTCGACCGCCACGTCTTCGCTGGCTGAGTCTCCGTCGGCCGCGTCACTCTCACTTGCTTGCGGCGGCTCGACGGCACCGCTGGCATCGTCGGCTGACTCTCCATCGGCGATGGCTTCGACTGGTGCTTCGGTTTCGCTCTCGCTGCCGGCGTCCGTAGCAGGCGCTTCAGCGCCGACGATGGATTCGGGTTCCTCGGGCTGCTCTGTCGGCTCGACCTGTTCGACCGAATCAATCGCTTCGGTCTTCGGTCGGCGTCCGCGGCCGCTCCGCGGCTGTTTGCGCTGGCTTGCTTCAGTGGGGTCGATGCCCAGGGCGGCGGCCACCTCGGGCAGGCGAGACGCCACCTTGCGCACCGCTTCGAGCAGCTCCTCTGTCGGCTGCTCCGGGATAGCAGGCAGCACTACATAGGGCCGCACCGGCGAGTAGGCCACGGCTTCGAGCACGACGGCGATCCGGTGCTGGGAGGCTCCGGTGCCCAGCGCGGCGCTGGCCTGGGACGTCAGTTCCTGGGCGATCTCGGGGGGAAGCGGTGCCCCCGCCTTGGGGGGGCGGGAACTCAGGCGCAGCGCTCGCACGACGCGCCCTTCGGTCAGCGTGGTCCGCAGCTCGTCGTGCCATTCACGCTGGCTGCGTTCGACGCGTTCGTTGAGTCCTTCCCTGATCTTCTCGGCAAGTTCCCGGGCCTCGGCGTCCCGGGCATGGTCTTCGGCAGCCACGAGCACGGAGCGAAGGTCGCGCAGGTCGACTCGTTCGATCCCGGCGAGGGCGGCATCGGCGCGGTCGCGCCACTCCGCGATCTGCACTGGTCCGATCAGCGATTCCGCGAGCTGCAGTACTCCTTCGGCGGGCACCTCGGGCGCACCGTCGGCTGCCGCCTTGCGGTTCTGCTCAATGATCTCGGCTCGCACGGCAGCGAGGCCGCCGCGCACCACTTGCTCTGCCACTACCTGCTGCTCGACTGGCAGCGAGGCGATAAGCGCCTCACGGTGCTGACGACCAGGGCGGAGCTTGCGCGCCTTGGGGCGCGGGGGGGGTTCGGGGGTATCGAGCTTTGTCTGGGCCTCGGCATCTCGTGCCGGTCGTTTGCCGTCGCCGTCTCGCCTGCGACGGCCGCCGCCCTCGCGTCGATTGCGCTGTCGGGGCTTGTCTCCGCTCGCGTCGGCGGCGCCGTCGCGGCTCCGACGTTCCCCCTGGCGCTTCCGCCGGGGACCTCGTGAGTCTCGTTCGCCACTGCGGCCACGACCCCGCTCACCGCCGCCCTTGCGGCCGTCACGACCGCGGCTGGCCCTGGTGGTGGTCGTTCCCGCACCACGATCCGGTGATCCGATCAGCTCGATGCGCTCGGCAGGGGGTTTGCCGCTGCGGGCCTTGGGCGGGAGCACCTCGGTGACGAAGATGCCGTCGACCTCGAACTCGGCGTCGACTCGCAGAACGTCTCCAGCAACAGCGCCCTTCGGCAGCAGATCGCCGTCGAGCACGCCCTTGGGCTGCTTAGCGCCCGCGGCGCGCCAAGTCCACGAGCCGTCGTCACGCCGGCTGGTCAACTCGACTTCGAGGCGACGGCTCACGGCGCCTTCACCAACACTCGCGGCAGGGTAGTCCTTGACGCGAGGGCAACCGCATTGGACAGCCGTCCGGATCTGGTGATCGACGCATGACCGGCGGTGAATCCGGGTGCCGATTCTGGTCGAATCTGCCTCGCTCGGTACTGGCCTGCCCGACAAATAACCCGGTGCGGCGCTGCCAGCGCCGTACTCTCGACAGCAACCGCCGGAGTGCGCCTGCCGAATGGCGCTATCCGGCTGTTTGGGCGCGCATGCCCACTCATTCTCTGCAACACCACCAGTCCCCGAAAGGGTCTCCGACGATGGCCGGACCGACCGCACCGACGACGATCGCACGCGAAATTCACGAGGTCGACGTTGCCGACGAGATGCGTGATTCGTTCATGCCCTACGCGCTGTCGGTCACGACGGCGCGAGCTATTCCCGATGTCCGTGACGGCCTCAAGCCGGTACAGCGGCGGATCCTTTATGTGATGGACGACTTAGGACTGCGGCCCGGCACACCGTTCCGCAAGTCGGCTGGGGTCGTGGGCGAGGTGATGGGCAAGTACCATCCCCACGGCGACAGCGCGATCTACGAGGCGATGGTGCGCATGGGCCAGGACTTCGCCATGTCGGTGCCGCTGGTGGAGCCGAAGGGCAACTTCGGCAGTCTCGACGATCCGCCGGCTGCGTACCGGTACACCGAGGCACGGCTGCGAGGCGCAGCCATGACGATGGTGGCCGACATCGACGAGAACACCGTTGAATTCGCTCCGAACTTCGACGGCGAACGGACCGAGCCCACCTGCCTGCCGGCGCTGCTGCCGAACCTGCTGGTGAACGGCGCCAGCGGCATCGCAGTGGGCATGGCCACCAACATGGCGCCCCACAACCTGAGCCAAGTGGCCGAGGCCATCAAGATGGTGCTGCGCCGCCCTCAGCGCCGTCCCAGCGTCGAGACGCTCATGGAGGTGCTGCCCGGTCCCGATTTCCCGACGGGCGGGCGAGTGGTGTGGGACGAGCAGTTGATCGAGGCGTACGAGAGCGGGCGAGGCTCGGTGCGCATTCGGGCCCACACGGATGTCGAGCGGCTCACGGCTACTCGACACGCCATCGTCGTAACGGAGCTGCCCTACATGGTGGGGCCCGAGCGCGTGCTCGCGAAGATCCGCGAGCTCGCCAAAGCCGGTCAGCTCGACGGGGTCGGCGATGTGAATGACCTGTCGGACCGCACGAACGGGTTGCGACTGGTGATCGAGTGCAAGCCCCACGTCAACCCCTACCGAGTACGCGCCGAGCTGTGGCGTCGCACGCCGCTCGAGGAGTCGTTCGGCATCAACAACGTGGCGCTGGTCAACGGCGTGCCGCAGACCCTCGGTATCCGAGAGATGTGCCAGCACTACATCGACCATCGCCTCAACGTGATCGTGCGGCGGACGCAGTACCGCCTCGACCGGGCGCGCGAGCGCGAGCACATCGTGGAAGGCATGCTCATCGCGCTCGACGCCATCGACGAGGTGATCGCGATCATCCGCGGGTCTGCCGATGCGGCAGCGGCACGGGTGACGCTGATAGGCCGGCTGAGCCTCACCGAGGTTCAGGCCAGCCACATCTTGGACATGCAGCTGCGGCGGCTGACTGCGCTGGAAGTGCAGAAGCTGCGCGACGAGCTGGCAGCGCTGCAGGAGGCCATCGCGTCGTACCTGTCGATTCTCGAATCCGACGACTGGCGGCGACAGATCGTTGCCGACGAACTGGATGAGGCAGTCGCGCAGTTCGGCACGCCACCACGCAGCGAGCTGAGGAAGCGTGCCGAGGTCGAGGCCGAGGACGAGGCCGAATTGCGTGCGGCACAGGGGGAAGCGTCCGGCAGCAGCGCGACGGCTGGCAGTCTGCCGCAGGGCGCCAATGCTGCGGGCGTGGCAGTCGCCGGTGTGAGCACGGTGACACTGTCGACATCGGGTTTGCTCGGGCGTCGTCATGCCGAAGACCCGCTCGCAGCCAAGCCCGGCCGCCACGATGTGCTGGTGACAGAAGTCACCGTGTCCGACCTCGAAACGGTGACTGCGCTCACCGATCGGGCGCGACTGCTCACGGTGGATGTGCGGATGATTCCCGAGATGGCGCGCGGCAGCAGGGGAGCGCCCCAGAGCGAGATGTTCGATCTGTCGAGAGGTGAGCGAATTGTGGCGCTGCTTGCCGCGGAGACCAGTGCGGGCCTCGTAGCGCTGGTGACTCGCAGCGGTACTGGCAAGCGCGTCGATGCAGCCGAGTTGCTGGCGCGCCGCGACGGGGCTTCAGCCATGACGCTGCGCGACCGCGACCGGCTCGTGGCCGCGTTCGAGGCACCTGACGGATCCGAGCTGGCGGTCGTGTCCTCCACTGGTCATGTGCTGCGCACGGCGTCCGACGCCTTCGCTCCCAAGGGACCGAACGCCGGGGGAGTGAACGCCATGAAGCTCGCTGCAGGGGCCACGGTGCTGACTGCCGCGCAGGTCGCGTTCGGCTCGTTGGTGGCTGCGGTCACTGATGAAGGCACGCTCAAAGTGACCGACATGTCCGAGGTGCCCGCTCAGGGCCGTGGCACCGCAGGTTCGCCGACTGTGCGCTTCGGCGGCTTCGAGACATGCGTTGCCTACGCATGGGTCGGCGTGAATCGCCAGATCGCCGCCATCGTGGCTGACGACGGCGATCCGAAGCGGCCCGACCCCACGCCGGTGCGCCCAGAGCTGGCGCCCACCAAGCGCAACCTGCGGGCCCGGCGGGCAGGCCCCAGAATCGTTGCTCTCGGTCAGGATCGGTTCGCATGAGCCCGGTTCGCATGAGGACAGACACCATGGACCCCACAGCCGACGACGGCCCCAGCCGACCGAAAGTGCCATCCGCAACGGCCGGAACGGGCGCCTACGACGCCGACGCCATCGAGGTGCTGGAAGGGCTCGAAGCGGTCCGCAAGCGGCCCGGCATGTACATCGGCGGCACTGGCTCTGGCGGGCTCACCCACCTGCTGTGGGAGATGATCGACAACGCCGTGGATGAGGCCGCTGCGGGGCACGGCAAGCTGATCGAGGTCACCTTTCACAGCAACGGTTCCTACGAGGTCGCCGACCAGGGCCGCGGCATTCCCGTCGACGTCAAGGAAGGCGAGGTGACGGCGCTGGAAGTGGTGTTCACCGAGCTGCATGCCGGGGGCAAGTTCGGCAACGGCGCGTACGGCGCGTCGGGAGGTCTGCACGGCGTGGGCGCTTCGGTGGTCAACGCGCTGTCGTCGCAAATGGAGGTCGAGGTCGACCGCAATGGCCGCACCCACCGGCTGGAGTTCCGGGACCGTGAGGCAGGCAACACCGACGCTGCTGGGCGCTTCCGGCGAGGTCACTCGCTCAAGGTCGTGGGCAAGGTGTCGCCGAAGCGAACCGGCACGAGGGTGCGTTTCTGGCCCGATGCCGACGTGTTCGATGCCGACGCATCGATCAGCTACGCCGAGGTTCGTGAGCGCGTGGAGCAGACGTGCTTCCTCGTGCCGAAAGTCAAGTTCTCCCTGACCGACCGACGCCGCGAGCCGATCACGTCTGAGGAACTGATGTCGTCGGGTGGCTTGGCCGATTTCGTCGAGCAGCTGCGAGGCGATGCCGAGCCGGTCGGCGGCCTCATCGACTTGCACGGCACCGACCAATTCACCGAGCAAGTGCCGGTGGATGGCCAGCTCACCGAGGTCACCCGTCACTGCGAGGTGGATGTTGCGATGCGCTGGCGTGCATCGTTCGATTCCCGCATCGTGAGCTTCGTGAACACCATTCCCACGCCCGACGGAGGCACACATGTGACGGGTTTCGAACGGGCGCTCACGACTGCTGTGAACGGGGCGCTGGCTGACGCCGATCTGCGCAAGCTGCGACGCCTACGAGCAGACGCCCGCGCCCAGCGCGAGGACGCTCAGGAGGGCCTCGTGGCAGTGGTACGGGTGACATTCCCCGAACCGCAGTTCCGGGGTCAGACCAAGCGCGAGCTCGGGACGCCCCCGGTGCAGCGGATCGTCAACAACGTGGTGCGGGACGGGCTGCGCGACTGGTTCTCCGGCGCAGCGGCGTCGAGCAAGCGCGTTCATGTCAAGGCAGTGCTCGACAAGATCTCCGACGCAGTGGTGAACCGCGTGACCACCCGCCGGGCGCTCGACGAACGGCGCAAGGCAGCGGCACTGGGCTCGGGCGGCAT
Organism: Acidimicrobiia bacterium; assembly: GCA_022827265.1. GTDB lineage: Bacteria > Actinomycetota > Acidimicrobiia > Acidimicrobiales > Poriferisodalaceae > Poriferisodalis. The sequence continues at coordinate 60,686 of JAJDTF010000097.1, forward strand.
GCCGGCCAAGCTGGCCGACTGCCGGCTGCATCCCGAGGGCGAGCTGCTGATCGTGGAAGGCGACTCTGCGGCCGGGCCGGCTAAGCGGGCACGCGACAGCGCTTGGCAGGCGGTGCTGCCGCTGCGGGGCAAGGTGGTGAACGCCGGCAAGGGCACGGCCAAGGCCGTGCTCGACAACGCTGAGGCGACAGCGCTGTTCACCGCCGTGGGCGGCGGCTCAGGACCGGCGTTCGATCTGGATCAGACCCGCTACAGCCGCGTCGTGCTGCTGGCCGACGCCGATGTCGACGGCAGCCACATTCGCTGCTTGGTGCTCACGCTCATGTACCACTACATGCGCCCGCTGCTCGACGCAGGACGTGTGTTCGCAGCACAGCCGCCGACCCACGCCTTCACGATCGGGCAGGACAAGCGGTTCGTGTACTCCGAGGCAGAGCGGGATGTGCTCATCGCCGAGTTGGAAGCGGCGGGCCGGCGTTACCGGCTGACTCGATTCAAAGGCCTCGGCGAGATGGACGATGACGAGCTGTTCGAGACCACGCTCAATCCCGAGACGCGAGTGCTGCGCCAGATCACCGTCGGGGACGCTCAAGCTGCGCAGGAGGCATTCGACGTGATGATGGGCGCAGCAGTCGACCCACGCAAGAACTTCATCATCGCCCACAGCAGCACTTACGGCCACGCCCTCGACATCTAAGACGCCCTCTTGCGAACGGCGTACCGAAAATCAGGGCAGGCGTTTGGCCAGCGTTGGCTACCTCTCGGACGCCGATAATAGACATTATGTCAAGTTGAGTCGATTCGGTGACATCCCGTACCGTGCATCCCGGCTCCGACCCCGTTGCCGGGCTGCGGGCTGCTAGTCCGTGGTCTGTGGAGGACCCGGTGAATCAGCGGCGGCTTGGCAGGCTGGTGAGGCCCGGCTCCTGTCATCGAAGCACCAGGGTTGCCATCCCCGGATCAGCCACATGTCGTACGCAACCTGCAGGTTGATCTCGGGTTGCAGCCATGGATCGCATGGAGAAGATGGTCGACGACCTGTACGCAGCCCTTCCTCCTTGGCATGGAAGCACCACTGGGCTGCCGGTGTAGCCGTGGTGATGCCGTCACAACGCAGTTCCGGTGCGCTGATGTCGTCGGGCAGGTGTGCAACGTTGGGGAGTCGATCGATGCCTTTGCCGGCCCAGCACGTTGCATTGAGCTGCAGCAGACCCCAGTCGTTGGTCACGGAGACCAAGCGTTCGGAGCAGCGCGATTCTCGCCACATCAACGCGAGGACTACGTCGGGGTCCCAATCCCCCATTTCCTGGACCTGAGATCGGTAACGGTCGCATGCCAATGACACTCCCGGAGCAACCGTGCGGCGGAATTGCTGACTCGGTTCGATGAGTTCATATGCGGTCGCGATGGGCGAAGCGGGCAGGTTCGGATGCTCGACGACTGCGTTGTCTTCCATTCCCTCCCGGCGTGTCGACGCCGGCTCGGAACTGGTTTCGATGATGACCGGCGGCGCTGACAGCGGGCTGCGTAGGGCTGTCGGGGCTGCATTTGCTGATGACAACGTGGAGGGTTGCGCAGATGGGTTCGCCAGGGGCGGCGTGGTGCCCGTCTCCGGTGAGCTGGCGGCAGCCAAGATCAAGGCAGCGGTGGCGACGGCCGATACACAGACCGTGGCCGCGGCGATGCGTTTGAGATGTCGTAAGAGAGGGGACATTGCCTTGGGGGGGTCGGCAAACGAGGCGGGAGCCTATGGCTTGACACTCGCTGAGAGCTGTCAGCGTCCCGGCAGGCCTGGAGCGGGACGGGTAGCGTGATGGCACGGTTGCTCGGGCGCCTGGCCCGGGTGCAACCGGCGCGATCAGATCACGCCGAGCAGTACGGGGGCATGCCATGAGCGCTGAGTTCGACGTTCACATCAAGGGCGGGACTGTCGTCGACGGCACCCGAGTCCCTCGTTACAAGGGCGACGTCTGGATTCGTGACGGCAAGGTCGCCCAGCTCGGCGGCCGGCCGCAGGGCACCTCGAAGCGGGAGATCGACGCCACCGGCAAGATCGTGGCACCCGGCTTCGTCGACCTGCACACCCACTACGACGCCCAGATCCGCTGGGACCCGTGGTGCACTATCTCGGGCTACCACGGCGTGACCTCGGTGGTGCTCGGCAACTGCGGGTTCGGCTTCGCCCCCGTCAAGCCTGAGTTCCGTGACCGCTCCATGCTCACCATGACTCGTACCGAGGCGATCCCCTATGAGTCGATGCGGCTGGGCATGGACTGGGACTGGGAGACCATCCCCGAATACTTGGACTCGCTCGACCGTGCCCCCAAAGGGGTCAATGTCATCCAGTACATGCCCACGGCATCGCTGATGACCTACGTGATGGGCCTTGACAAGGCCAAGGCAGGCGAGCCGGCCTCCGAAGCCGAGCGCAAGGAGATGGCTCGCCTCCTGCACGAGGGCATGGACGCTGGGCTCTGCGGCTTCTCCATCCAGCGCCTCGGCCCCGACAGCGTGCAGGCCGACTTCGACGGCTCCCCCATGGTCACCGACATCATGTGCGACGAGGACATCCTGAACTTGGCGCGTGTGCTGGCCGAGCGCGATGAGGGCTTCATCCAGATCACCCAGGGCACCGGCGACATCCGGGCCGACATCAAGTTCCTCGAAGTGCTCGCCGGTGCCGCCCAGCGGCCCATCCTGCACAACGTGGTGGCACCGGCCCGCAAGGACCCCGAGGTGCACCGGCGGCCGCTGCGCTGGATCGACAAGTGCTGGAACCAGGAACTGCCGATCTATGCACAGTGCGGCACCGGGCGCGCCGGCTTCGCCTTCACGCTCGAGCACTGGAACCTCTACGACGCCTCCCCCGCCTGGCGTGCGGTCACCACCGGCTCCAAGGAGGAGAAGATCGAGAAGATGTCCGATCCCGAGCTGCGCAAGGCGCTCGTGGACGAGGCCGCCGAAGCCGACCGCCGGCTGCAGGTGATTCAGGCTGGCGTGGGCGGCAACCCCAAGGGCCTGATCGTCCAGGGCGTCAACCGCCAAGCCGACATGCAGCAGTACGTCGGCCGCTCGGTCGGCGATCTCGCCGAAGAACAAGGCAAGCACCCCATCGAGGTCATGCTGGATCTGTCCCTGCAGGGCGATCTCAACGTGGAGTTCCTGGGCCCCGACAAGGGCTCGAACGCCGAGTTCATGGGCGAGATGATGCAGTCGCCCTACGCCATCCCCGGCGTCTCCGATGGCGGCGCGCATACCAAGTTCTTCAGCGGCGGCTCCTACACCACCGACTTCCTGACGTGGCTGGTGCGTGACGAAGGCACCGTGACACTGGAGGAGGCGCACTACCGTCTCTCGGCGCTGGCCGCCCATGCTGCCGGCTTCAAGGACCGGGGGACGCTGCGCGAGGGCGCCGCCGCCGATGTGGTGGTCTACGACATGGAAGAGCTCGAGATCGACCCGCCGTGGATCGGCAATGTCGAGCACGACCTGCCGGGCGGCGAATGGCGCCGGGTGCAGCGGGCCAAGGGCTACGACCAGATCATCGTCAACGGTGAGGTCACCTTCGAGTCCGGCGAATGCACCGGCGCAACCCCCGGCCGGCTGCTGCGCCACGGCCGCGGCTGACAGAGGCTGAGCCGAAGGGCGACGCCGTGGCCCGAGCGGCCGTGAGCCCAATCACATGAGCATGGGGAACAAGAGCGGGAAGCAATGGCGACGCGACAGGTATCTGCAGAATGGACTGCGACACATGACCATCACTCCTGAGACCTACGACGGCCCCACCGAGGTCGACTTCCACTTCGATGTGATGTGCCCGTGGGCATACCAGACCTCCATCTGGATGCGTGACGTGCGCGACCAGTTGGGGCTGACGGTGAACTGGAAGTTCTTCAGCCTCGAAGAGGTGAATCTGCGCGAAGGCAAGAAGCATCCCTGGGAGCGCGACTGGAGCTACGGCTGGTCGATGATGCGCATCGGGGCGATCCTGCGGCGCGAATCCATGGATCTGCTTGACCAGTGGTACGCAGTGTCGGGCGAGGCCCTCCACGTCGACGGCAACCGTCCCCACAATCCCGACGTGGCCCGTCACCTGCTCGAACAGATCGGCGCCGATCCCGGCATTGTCGATCTGTCCATCGACGACCAGAGCACCCATGACGAGATCAAGGCCGAGCACCAGCGGGTCGTCGATTCGGGCGGTTTCGGCGTGCCCACGCTGTACTTCGGCGACACGGCGATCTTCGGACCGGTGCTGCTCGAGCCGCCCACCGGCGACGCCGCGCTGCGCATGTGGGAGCTGGTCATCGGCTGGCTGGAATTCCCGCACTTGTATGAGATCCAGCACATGCCGCGTGACGAGAAGAAGATCTTCGACACCTTCAGGCCGTATCTCGAGGCTCGCGACTGGGTGAGCATCAACCGCGGCAAGGAAGTCGGCTTCGAGCCAGCGGCAGCGGACTGAACAGCGCTCAGGACGCTGTGAACTCCTCGTCGTCTGAAGCGAGCAGGTCCCCGGCTGCCGCCAGTGCCCCCGCCATCGCGACAGCACGCTGGTAGACGGCTTCGAAGTAGTGCTCCGCTGCTGCCTCGCGTCCCGCCAGAGGCGGTTTGCCGAGCGAGCGCACGGTCGACGTCGGATCCGTCGTGACCGAGATGCGGCGTGTCTCAGTGAGAGTGTCGGGCGGCTGGTCCGGCGCAGCGTCAGCGTTGGCCGATCCGTTAGATGCTCCATTGGCAGCCGCATCAGGCTGTTCTGACGGCGGCGTTGCGCCCGCAGCTCCATGCCAGAAGGCTGCACTCGCCTCGGCGGCCTGCCGTTGCTGGATCTCAGCCCCGTCGATGCGACGGGTACGCGACGTCTTGCGCCGACGGCGGTTGCTCATGACGCACCTGCACTTGCCGGCACCAGGTCTGCCACCGGGGGCGTGCTGGTGTCGATCCCGTTGGAATCCTCGGCGAGGAGGGCATCAGGGTCGATGCCCAAGGCGTGCCGGAGCTGCTCGGCGTCGAGATCGCCGATGGAGCTGGCTTTCGGCAGCACCATGTCGGCGATGCGCCGTTTTCCGGCCACGACCTCCTCCACCCGTTCGTCCACCGTGCCGGGACAGACCAGGCGGTGGCAGATGACCGTGCGAGTCTGACCGATGCGCCATGCCCGGTCGCGAGCCTGGTCCTCGACAGCGGGGTTCCACCAGCGGTCGTAGAGCACCACATGACTCGCCGCGGTCAGGTTCAAGCCGGTGCCGCCTGCCTTGAGCGACAGCACCATCGCCCCAGGTCCGTCCTCGGACTGGAAGCGCTGCACCATGCGATCACGGGCTGAGCGGCCCAGCCCGCCGTGGTAGCAATCGATCTGCAAACCGGTCCGCCGAGTCAGATGGGCGGCCAGCCGCTCGCCCCATGTGGCGAAGTGCGTGAATACCAGCGCCCGCTCCCCCGCTGCGAAGACCGCTTCCAGAATCTCGTTGAGCCGGTCGAGCTTGCCGCTGCGCCCTTCGATCTCGTCGAAGTAGTCGTCGGGCCGGTAGTTCAGCGGGTGATTGCAGATCTGCTTGAGGGCGGTGATGGCTGCCAGCACCGCACCCTTGCGCTTCTCGCCGGCTTGCTCGCTCTCAGCGGTGTCCACGATGAGCTGGTCCAGCACGGCTTGGTACAGGCCGATCTGCTCTGGTGTCATCGCGCAGTGCGCAATCTCGTCGATGCGGTCGGGCAGCTCGGCGGCGATCTGCGGTTCGGCCTTGGTGCGACGGAACACCAGCACGCCGTTCAGCGCATACAGGGCAGATTCAGCCGCACCCCGGGCATCGCCGGGCCGCTGGAGCTGGGCGATGAACTGCGGGCGCTCGCCCACGAGGCCGGGATTGCAGAAGTCCATGATCGCCCAGAGATCGCCCAGACCGTTTTCGATCGGCGTGCCGGTGAGCGCAACGCGGACCCGGGCAGACAAGCGCCGCAGCTGCTTCGCGGTCTCGCTGTTGTGATTCTTGATGACCTGCGCCTCGTCGACCACGATGCGGTCCCAAGCAACCTCTTCGAGCGCGTCGATGTCGCGAACCGCCGTGCCGTACGTCGTGAACACCACGTCGATCGGTCGGTTGCCGGATGCAGCGTCGCGGTCGGTCACCGCCGCGACCAGGTCGGCGGGTGTGCGCCGCGAGGGGCCGTGATGGATGACCGTGCGCAGCCCAGGGGTGAAGCGGCCGGCCTCGGCTGCCCAGTTGCTCACCACCGCAGGCGGAGCGATCACCAGGGCCGGGGCCTCCCGACGGTCCGCGGCAATACGCGCCAAGACGGTCGGCGTCTTGCCCAGGCCCATGTCCAGTGCCAAGCACCCTCCGAGGCCGGCCCCGTCCAGGAACTCCAGCCACGCCAGTGCCTCGGCTTGGTAGTTGCGCAATTCACCGACAAAGCCATCGGGCGTGCGCTCGGCGGCCGATGAGGTCTCGGCTGCAGAGCGCAGCAGGTCGGCCGCCCAGCCGCTGCCGGAGATGGTGATGCCGCCGCGCACCGACGGACCCTCGAGGCCCAGTACTTGGCGCAGCATCTGCGAACCGGTGAGGGCGGTGACCTCTGCGCGCTCGGCAAGAGCGGCGGCGGCCTCGGCGAGGTCGGCATGATCCAGTGCGATCCACCGGCCCCGGTCGCGTACAAGCGGTCGTGCTTGGGAGGCCAGTTCGTGAATCTGATCTGCGGTCAGCTCCACGTCTCCGAAGACCGCTGTCCAGCTCACGGCGGTGAGCTGCTGCGCTCCCAGGGCGCTGTCGGCGTCGTCGGCGGTGAGTCGGAGCGAGGGCGCCGGGCGCTCACGGGAGAGGTTCGGGACCTCGACCTTGAAGCCTGCGGACTGCAGTGCCGGCCCCGTCACCGACATGAGCTCCCATGCCTCGTCCTGACTGAGGATCACTTCGCCGCGTCGTTTGCCCCCGGGACGCATCAGCACCGGCAGCAGCCGTTCGAGGCGGGTCAGCTGATCGCGTACTTCGGTGCGGTGCGAGCTGACGCCGCTCACCATCGCGACCTCGACGGGCTCGGTCACGCCTTCGGGGCTGGTGGCGAGCACCTCCATGTGCCAAGCCCCGGCGTCGTCGGGCTCGTCCAGCCGAACGACCAGCGACTGCCGGGCGGCGCCAGTCACCGGCCTGGCCCACAGCTCGATGCGTCGGGCCAGATCGGAGCCTTGAGTTGCCGAGCCGACGAAGCGGGTGCCGTCGAGGTATGCCAGGAAAGCCTCGGCCATCTCCGCCCGACTCCGGGGCTCGGGCGATGCGGCAGGGACATCGAGCCGTTTCGCGGCACTTGTCACGATGGCGTCGACCATGCCGGACAGGGCCGATTGCACCGTGGTTCGCGCCTCTGACTTGGGTTCGGGTGCGGCCACTGCACCTGGCAGGCAGTCGATGAGCGCCGTCAGTCGATCTGCTGGCGGCGACGCCGGCTGCCACTGCACCGAGAATTCGGCCGTGTCGGGCCGTTTGCGATTGCGGCGTTTGCGGACTCGGTGGAGCCGCGGCACTGTTCGCCCTCCTGCTACCAGTTCCACCGCCGTCCTGGCCGCGGTTCGCAGCCAGAGTGCGCTGGCACCGAGCAAGAGGTCGCTGTTCGGGCTGCGTACGGCAGTGTCGAGCTGCTCGTTGCCGTGCAGAGACTCGTCGTCGCTGGCTGGATCGCTGTCGGCTGCTATGCCGGGAGAGATCCCGGAAGCGGACGAGGAGTCGGCCGAGCTGCCCGCCGCCGGACCATGAAGACCGACCAGCCAGCCCAGCACGTCGCCGACGTCAGCCACCAACGCCTCGGCGCTCATCCCGCCCGGCAGCTTGATGTTCGGATGGGAGCGCCAGACACTGTCCGGAGCTCCGGTGGCCACCAGACGGTCCATGATCCGATCTGTGGGGTCGGGCTCGGTGCCGGCGCCGGCAGCCCACGCGACGATCCGGCCGGGCAGCCAGGACAGCTGCAGTGCAGACGGTTCGGGCGGCGGACCTGCTGTGGCATCGCCGGCGCCTGGATCGGCGGCTGCGTCATCGGGCGACTCAGTGGCATCAAGGCCCGTCAGGCGCTCGTAGGCGGCGGCAAGCTCGGAGAAATCGGTCTCGAAATCTCGCACGACCTGCCGGCGGATCGGCCGAGGCAGCCGTCGGGCCCCTGACAGCGAGGATTCCGTCTGATCGAGCAGATCCAGGAGAACTCGTTCCCAGCGCAGCCGGTCGGTCTCGAGCGCGGCGACATCGTCCTTCCCGGCGGTGCCTTGCGCCTCGGCCCAGACCAGACGCGCTATCTGGGACCAGCGCATCGTTGCGAGGGCAGAGGCCGCCGCGCCATTGCGCCCCGCGCCGTTGGGCGCCGTGGCGGAATCCGGGATGCCGCCGTTGCGAGCGAGGTCATCGGCAGGCGCGAGCTGCCGGAGCGCCGGCGCGCCCCGGTTCGGAGGATGGGTCGGTGAGTCTTCGTCGCTCATCGCGTCACGCAGGGGCACGGGCAGGTGCGCTGCAGCGCCTGTCCGGACTGCGCTGGGGGCATGGCCCGAACCGTTGATGCAGGACCTGCTGCGGACACAGTCACCGTGGTCGGCACTGTGGCCCTGGTCCGCTGCCGAGACCGCACGACCGATGCACGGTCGCCGGTGTGCAGTCGCCGGCTACGCCGACTGAGGGTACTGGACACGCGTTGCATCGCAACGCGATTGCTCGCTTACCCTGCCTCGGATGCGATGGTCTGATTCGTTCATCCCGACGCTGCGTGATGCGCCCGGCGACGCCACCGCCGCGAGTCACCAGCTGCTCATTCGGGCTGGCTTCATCCGGCAGCTGCACTCGGGGCACTACAGCTTGTTGCCGCTCGGGCTGCGGGTGCACGACAAAGTGGCCGATGTCGTCAGAGCAGAAATGGATGCCATCGGCGCGCAGGAGTTCCTGCTGCCTGCGATGCATCCGGCCGATCTGTGGCACCGCAGCGGCCGGTGGAGCGTGATGGGTTCGGAGATGTTCCGCTTGCGCGACCGCAATGATGCAGACGTCGTGCTGGGGATGACGCACGAAGAGGTCTTTGCGACGCTGGCGGCGGAGATGAGCTCATATCGGGAACTGCCCCAGACCTGGTACCAGATCCAGACCAAGTTCCGTGACGAACCGCGTCCGCGCAGCGGCCTGCTGCGGGTGCGCGAGTTCATGATGAAGGACTCCTACAGCTTCGATTTGGACGAAGCAGGTCTCGACGTGTCCTTCGGGGCGCACCGCGAGGCATACGAGAAGATCTTCAAGCGGCTCGACCTCGATGTCATGGCCGTGCAGGCTTCTTCGGGCGCCATGGGCGGCGATGCCAGCGTCGAGTTCATGGTGCCCTCGCCAGCAGGCGAGGATGACGTGGCGCGGTGCACGGGCTGCGGGTACCGGGCCAACATCGAGCGAGCCCGTGCGGCAGTATCGCCCATCGATGATCCGCCATCCGGCGACGCACAGGAGCGATTCGCGACACCGGGCATCCGCACCATCGATGCGCTTGCGTCCTTCGAGGGCGGCGCGCCCGCTGACCGGCAGATCAAGACCATGGTCATGGTTCTCGACGATCAGCTCACGCTGGTGATCCTGCGAGGCGACCACCAGCTCAACCTGCAGAAGCTGGCCGACTGCAGCGGCGCGACCGATGTGCGTCCTGCCACCGAATCCGAGACCGTGGCGCAGCTCGGCGCCAGTCCCGGAAGCCTGGGTGCGGTCGGCATCGACGACCTGCCGATCTACGCCGATGAGGCCTTGCGCGGCCGCAGGTCTATGACCACCGGCGCCAACGAGGACGACTGGCACCTGCGCGGCGTGGACGTGGAGCGCGACATCATCGAGCCGCAGTGGGCAGATCTGCGCGAGGTCGCAGCAGGTGAGACGTGCATCGAATGCGGCAAGCCGCTGGAGATTGTGCGCTGCATCGAGGCGGGCCACATCTTCAAGCTGGGCCGTAAGTACTGCGAGGCGATGGGCGTGTCGGTGCTGGATGCCAACGGCGTTGCCCAGACCCCGATCATGGGCAGCTATGGCATCGGCATCGGGCGGGCGATGGCTGCGATTGCCGAAACCCATCACGACGAACGGGGTCTGTGCTGGCCGGTGGCTGCGGCGCCGTTCGAGGCAGTCATCACCGTGCTCGATCCTGCCGATGAAGCCCAGTCGGCAGCCGGCGAGGGGCTCCAGCGGGAATTGGCAGCGCTCGGAGTCGACTGCCTCTACGACGATCGCCCGCTGCGGCCGGGTGTGAAGCTGGCCGACGCGGAGCTCGTCGGCGTGCCCTACCGGCTCACGGTCGGTGCGCGCAGCCTGGCGGAAGGCAACGTGGAGCTCACCGAGCGCTCAACCCGCGAGACGCGCCTGCTCACGGTGGCCGAGGCGGCGGCCGTGACAGCCGGAGAGATCGCCGCTCATCGCCGCTGAAAGACGCCGGCAGACGCAGTGTCGCTCGACGCGCTGACTGACGAGCCGTCCCGCTCTTGTTCGCTGCGCTCACGGGCCGCTCGGGCCACGGCTTCGCCATCCGGCTCAGCCTCTGGCGTGTCAATGTCGCTGTTCCGGCGGGGTTCGTGGTACCGTACTGCCGTACCGTTCTACGGCACAGTTCCACTATGCGGAACAGCAAGGTGCTGAACTGCACAGCGGAGTGACCCGGCCGCAGGACTCCATGCTGAATCTTGGACAGTTGACCGGGACGGGGGTGCCCGGCACACGTCATGACCATGGCGAGGGGGCAAGGCATGGCCGATACGGCAACCGTCGACAGCGCCGATGCTGATGAGGACATCGACCTCTCAGCTCTCGACGACGACGATCTCATCGCACAGATGCATGACGATCTCTATGACGGGCTCGGCCCCGAGATCGTCGAAGGCACCGAGCTGTTGCTCGGGCGCGGCTGGGGGGCCGACAAAGTCCTCAATGAGGCATTGGTCGAGGCCATGCGCATCGTCGGCATCGATTTTCGTGACGGGATCCTGTTCGTTCCCGAGGTGCTGCTCGCGGCCAACGCCATGAAAGCCGGCATGGCGGTGCTCCGGCCCCTGCTCGCGGAAACCGGTGCAGAGCCGATCGGCAAGATCGTCATCGGCACCGTCAAGGGCGACATCCATGACATCGGCAAGAACCTGGTGGGCATGATGCTCGAGGGTGCGGGCTTCGAGGTGGTGGATCTGGGAATCAACACCGACGTCGACGAGTTCCTCGCCGCCCTCGCTGAGCATCAGCCCGACATCCTGGGGATGTCTGCGCTGCTGACCACGACCATGCCGTACATGAAGGTGGTGGTCGACACGCTGATCGAGCAGGGCTTGCGCGACGACTACCTTGTGATCGTCGGCGGTGCCCCGCTGAACCAGGAGTTCGGCGAAGCCGTTGGCGCCGATGCGTACTGCCGCGATGCTGCCGTCGCGGCGGAGACCGCCACCGACCTCATCAAGGCCCGGCGCGCTGCCGCTGCGTGAGATGACAGCCACCTCGTCTCCGGAATCGACAGCTCGCCGGCGACGGCGCTCGCGTGCGCGCCGGGTAGCCGAAGCTGCAGCGAAACCGGCGGTCGCGCAGCGCTCACCGCGGCCGGCTGCCGCCTCAGCAGAGAGCCGATCACGCCGCGTGCTGGTACTTGGCTGCGGTGCACTCGCCAACGAGATGCAGGCGATTGTCGGCAGCGGAGGCCTCGAACACATTGATGTGGAGTGCCTGCCGGCGAAGCTGCATAACCGTCCTGCGCTCATTGCGCCCGAAGTGCGCGCACGGCTGGACCGGCTCGCACAGCAGGGACGAACCTACGAACAGATTCTCCTCGGCTACGGCGACTGCGGCAGCGCTGGAGCGATCGACGACCTGTGCGCCGAGTTCGAGCGAGCTCACGCGGCGGGCGACGGGCCCTCGATGACCCGGGTGCCCGGCGCGCATTGTTACGAGTTCTTCGCCACTGCCCCGCGATTCGACGAGATGTCCGAAGCCGAACCGGCCACCTTCTACCTGACCGATTATCTGGCCCGTCACTTCGACCTGCTGGTCTGGCAGGGCCTCGGCATTGCCGACCATCCCGAGCTCGCAGAGCTCTACTTCGGCAACTACCGGCGGGTGGTGCTGCTGACCCAGACGCCCGATGGCGCTCAGCGCGCTCGCATCGAGGCCTGCGCTCGTGCCGGAGCTGATCGCCTCGGGCTCCCGCTCGAGATCGTCGAGACCGGCTACGGAGAACTCGAGACCACGCTGACCAGCGTCGCTGCGCCGGGGCGCAGCCCTGTGCCTTCCGAGCTCGCTGCGCCGAGGCGCAGCCCTGTGCCCCCCGAGCTCGCTGCGCCGAGGCGCAGCGACGAGCACCAGGCAGCAGTGTGACCGACACCGTCATCAGCTCCGCCACGCGTGAGGTGGTGATCGGCTTCGGCCGGCCGTTCGTGATGATCGGCGAGCGCATCAATCCCACCGGTCGCAAGCTGCTTGCTGAGGAGATGAAGGAGGGTGACTTCAGCCGGGTCGAAGCTGACGCACTCGCTCAAGTGACGGCCGGCGCCCACATGCTCGATGTCAATGCCGGCGTGCCGCTCGCCGACGAGCCTGCACTGCTCGCTGCGGCGGTGAAGCTGGTGCAGTCGGTCACCGACGTTCCGCTCAGCATCGACTCGTCGATCATCGAGGCGCTCGAAGCCGGCGTGGACGCCTACGTGGGCAAGCCCCTCATCAACTCCGTGACCGGAGAGCCGGAGGTGATGGAGCGGGTGCTCCCGCTGGTGGCACGGGCCGGGGCGGCAGTGGTCGCCATCTCCAACGACGAGACCGGCATCAGCGAAGACCCTGACGTCCGCTTCGACGTAGCGAAGCGGATTGTGAACGCAGCAGCCGACTACGGCATTCCCACAGCAGACGTGATCGTGGACCCGCTGGTGATGCCGATAGGCGCCATGGCCACGGCGGGACGGCAGGTATTCCACCTCGTGCGCCGGCTGCGTGACGAACTGGGCGTCAACACCACGTGCGGGGCCTCCAATGTGAGCTTCGGGCTGCCCAACCGGCACATCATCACCGGCACCTTTCTGGCTATGGCGATCGGTGCCGGGATGACATCGGCCATCATGAATCCGCTCCATGCCGATGTGAAGGCAGCGGTCATGGCCGGCGATGTGCTCGCAGGCAACGACGAGAACTGTGCGGCGTGGATCTCCGAGCACCGCGACCGCAGCGCGATGGGGGCCGACAGTGCTGCCAGCGCAGGGTCCGGCGATCGTCCCCGCCGACGGGGCGGACGTCGCACGCGCACCGGCTAAGCGGCTGAGCCGGATGGCGAAGCCGTGGCCCGAGCGGCCCGTGAGCCTGAATCGAATCGAAACTGGGAACAAGAGCGGGAAGCAACGGGTGACGCAACGAGAGGTTCCGCCCCCGCCCACCGATGGACCGGTGCCGATCAGGGTGGTATTCACCCCGAGCGGGCTAACGGGCGCGGTGAGTGCGGGCACCACGGTGCTGGATGCCGCTCGGGACTTCGGCGTCGATCTCGACAGCGTGTGCGGCGGCCGTGGCATCTGCGGCCGCTGCCAGGTCGTGCCGTCGGTGGGTTCGTTTCCCAAGTGGGCCATCACTGCTGGCCCCGAAGCGCTCAGTTCGCCGGGTGCCACCGAGGCCGCATATGAGGGCCGGCGCCCGCTGGGTCCTTCCGCACGGCTGGGTTGTCAGGCGCGTGTGCAGGCCGATGTCGTGGTGGATGTGCCACCGGACAGCCAGCTGCACGGCCCGGTAGTGCGCAAGACGGTCGATGTGGGCGACATCGCGCTCGACCCGCTGGCAACGCTGCATGCCGTCACCGTGCCTCCGCCGACGCTCGACGAGCGTCGCGGGCTTGCACAGGTCGTGATCGACTGCGTGGCCGACGAATGGGGCGTTCACCTGGCCGGCATCTTGCCGGGGGCACTAGCGGGGCTCCATGCCTCGGTCGCCGCTGGCTCCCCTGACGACGCGGGCGGTCGGCTGGTGACGGTCGCCGTTCGCTGGAGCGGACCGGAGCGGAGCGAACGCACCGGCATGGTGACGGCGGTCTGGCCTGGCGTCGCGACAGCGGCGCTCGGCGTTGGGATCGACATCGGCTCGACGACCATTGCGGGCCACCTGGTCGACCTGCACAGCGGTGACGTACTGGCTTCCGCCGGCCGCATGAACCCGCAGATCCGCCTCGGCGAGGACCTGATGAGCCGGGTGTCGTACGTGATGATGAACCCCGGCGGCGCCCGAGAACTCACGGCACTCGTCCGCGACGCACTTGCCGAGCTGATCGCCGAGCTCTGCTCCGACGCCGGTGTCGAGCCAGACGCTGTGCTGGAGGTGATGCTGGTCGGCAATCCGATCATGATCCACATCGCCCTCGGCATCGACCCGACCCCGCTCGGGCAGGCGCCGTTCACCTTGGCGACCGATGCGAGCGTCGAGGTTGACGGGCCCACGATGAACCTGCCGTGCCCATCTGCTCGCGTCTACGTCGCACCCGCGATTGCAGGTCATGTGGGCGCCGACACTGCGGCGGCAGTGCTCGCTGGAGGCCCGCATCGCGTCCAAGCCATCACCCTCCTGGTGGACGTGGGCACCAATGCCGAGATCGTGCTGGGCAACTCGGATGGCCTGTGGGCAGCGTCCAGCCCGACCGGGCCCGCATTCGAAGGCGCGCAGATCAGCTGCGGTCAGCGCGCAACGCCGGGAGCGATCGAGCGAGTGCGCATCGATCCGGCAACCTGGTCGCCGCAGGTGCGCGTCATCGGCTGCGACCTGTGGTCCGATGAGCCCGGCTTCGCGGAAGCAGTCGAACGGCGAGTCGCCGCCGGCGCTCGCAGCGCGGCAGCAGGCGTCACGGGAATCTGCGGCTCCGGGATCATCGAGGCCGTCGCCGAGATGTACCTCGCCGGGGTGCTGTCGCGAGATGGGGTCATCGCAGCGCCGCCGGGCGAGGGCGAGCGGGCGTCCCGTGTGATCTCCGACGGCCGGACCTCGTCGTTCGTGCTGTACGAGCCTCCCGAAGGTGCCGACGGGCCGACCATCACCATCACCCAGAACGATGTGCGAGCCATTCAGCTGGCGAAGGCGGCGCTGCGTGCCGGCATCGACCTGCTGTGCGAGCACGCCGGCATCGAGGCCCCCGACCGTGTGCTGCTCGCGGGAGCTTTCGGAGCGCACATCGATCCGGTGCGAGCGATGGTGCTCGGACTCATCGGCGATTGCGACCCGGACGAAGTGCGATCGGTCGGCAACGCAGCAGGCACCGGCGCCGTACGTGCCCTGCTGTCGGGGAGCCAGCGGGCCGAGATGGAGCAAGTGGTCCGCAGCATCCGCAAGATCGAGACTGCCACCGAGCCCCGCTTCCAGGAGCTGTTCGTGGCCGCTATGGCACTCCCCCACGCCACAGCCCCCAGCCCGCTGCTCGCCGCAGCAGTGGATTTGCCTGAGCAAGATGGGGCGTTGCGGGTCGTGGGCGGGCCCGGCGAGATACCCCCGCCGGCTCGCCGGCGACGCAGCGGGAGGCGGCGGTGACCGGAACCCGGTTGTGGCAGGCCGTCTCCCACCAGTTAGACCTTCTGGCCGAGAACGCGGCACCCGATGACAGCGACGACGAAGCAATGAGCAGGCAGCGATGAGCGAGCGACGACGGCGAGGAGGCGGCCGAGCGGCCCGGCAGGCCCAGCGAGCGACGGCCGATGCGGCATTCAACACCCATATGGAGCGCAGGCTGCCGCCGGTCAACGTGCTCGACTCCGAGGGTCTGGCCCAGATCGAGCGCAACGCCGAGACGATCCTGTCCGAGGTGGGGGTGGCCTTCCAGGACTTCCCCCGTGCGCTGGAGCTGTGGCGCGATGCCGGTGCCGATGTGGACGGCGAGCTGGTGCGCTTCCCCCGCGGCATGTGCCGTGAGATCGTCCAGGCCACCGCGCCGGCCACCTACGTCCAGCACGCCCGCAACCCGGCTCGGTCGGTGCCGATCGGCGGTGACGCCACCGTGTTCGCTCCCAACTACGGGTCACCGTTTGTCACTGATCTGGACAGCGGGCGGCGGTATGCCACCCTCGGCGACTTCGAGAGGGTGGTGAAGCTGACCTGGATGCTCCCCCACCTGCACCACAGCGGCGGCACGGTCTGCGAGCCGGTGGACGTACCCGTCAACAAACGGCATCTCGACATGGTGTACGCGCACCTGCGCTATAGCGACAAGCCCCTGATGGGCTCGGTGACGGCGGCCCAGCGAGCGGCCGATTCGGTGGAGCTGTGCCGGATCGCCTTCGGCGGCGACCTCGGCGATCGCACCGTGCTGACCAGCCTCATCAACGCCTCCTCGCCGCTGCGCTGGGATGCCACCATGCTCGGCGCGGCCGAGGTGTACGCACAGCACAACCAGGCGTGTGTGATCTCGCCGTTCATCCTGGCGGGGGCCATGTCGCCGGTCACCGTGGCGGCGCTGGCGGCGCAGGCACTGGCCGAGGCGCTGTCGGGCATGGCGTTCTGCCAGCTCGTGCGTCCCGGCGCGCCGGTGATCTTCGGCACGTTCGCTTCGTCGATGTCGATGGCGACTGGTGCACCCACGTTCGGCACGCCCGAGGCCGGCCTGGCGATCTACGTCATGGCCGAGCTGGCGCGGCGGGTCGGCGTGCCATTCCGCTCGGGAGGGCAGTTCACATCGTCCAAGGCACCCGACGCGCAGGCGGCCTACGAATCAGCGTCCACGCTGCTGCCCACCATGGCCGCAGGGGTGAACTTCGTGCTGCACGCAGCGGGCTGGCTGGAAGGCGGTCTCACGCTCAGCTACGAGAAGCTGATCATGGATGCCGACCAGCTCGGGATGATGGAGGTGTACGCCCGGGGCGTGGACATGTCGGATAACGGCCAGGCAGTCGAAGCGTTCACCACGAACCCCCACGGCGACCACTTCCTGGGTCATCCGCACACGCTGGCCAATTTCGAGACCGCCTTCTACCAATCGTCCATTGCCGACAACAACAGCTTCGAGCAGTGGTCCGACGAGGGCTCGCTCGATGCGGCCCAGCGAGCCAACCGGCAGATGAAACAGATGCTCGCCGACTACGAGCCCCCGCCCATCGACGACGCAATCGACGCAGAACTGCGCGACTACATCGCCCAACGCAAAGCCGAAGAGCCAGATGCCATCGTCTGACGGTCCAGCGCTTCAGGTGGCGACGACGGCGGTGACGCCAGCGACCGCGGCGACGATGCCGATGCCTTGGCGCGTGTTGAGGGAATCCTGGTAGGCGACCCTGCCGACGATGACGCTCATCACCGGGAACATGGATGCCCCCACCACGGTGGTGGGCGGGTCGAACCAGATGCCGACGATATAGAAGATCGTCGCCGCAGCACTGGCGACACCCGTCAGCAATGCGAAGCCCATCACGTCGGGCGGGGGCAGCGCCGGGAGACCCCGTAGCGCGACCACAGCGGCCATGAGCCCCACCGACGTCAGGCGCTGGCCGAATCCTGGCCAGGCCCCCGAGTTCTCGGACAGGTCGACCAGCACGCTGAGCCCCACGCCATAGCCGAGCCCCGACAGTGTTGCCCAGACCGCTCCGGCCCCGACATGCTTGCCACGAGTGCCTCCCGCCGTCACCAGGCCAAGGCCGCCGAAAGCGACGGCCGCCCCGATGATGCCGATGAGCGGCGGATCGTGGCCTCGAAGTGCTGTGTAGCCGAATGGGATGACGGCTGACAGCGTTGCCACGATCGGTGCAGCGACCGCTGAGCCGGCCCGATCCAACGACGTGTAGTACAGCGCCAGGCCGGCGCCGAGCCCGAAGCCTGAGGCCAGACCCCGCACGAAGTCGTCTCCGGCGAATGAGCCCGGAATGAAGGGCAGCACTGCGAGCGCCGTCAGCGCAGCCGCTCCCTGGAACACGATCATCGCTGACAGAACGTGACAGCGGGTCACCACGCGGCGCCCGAACAGGTCGCTGGTGCCGATGCTCAATGACGTGAGCAGACCGAACAGCGCTCCCATCAGCAGGCCTCTGCGCGCAAACGAGGCGTCACCGGCGGAGTCTCAGCAGGGCCGCCACGGCCGCTGAGGCGCGAGCGGGAATGGGCAAGAAGTTGCCTTGCGCATCGACGCTCGGTCCGGCCACCAGCACCATGCGTGCCGTCACGAGCAGGGCGATCAGCACATGCGCTGCGGCCATCACGAGGTAGAACGCATTCAGCGTCACCGACATCGCGAGAGCGGCCACCGTCGGCCCGATCAGGGCGCCGACGCCGTTCATGCGCACGAGCACTGCGCTGGCGCTGGCTCGCTGCTCGTCTCGCAGCCAGTCGTTGGTCTGCGCCACGGCCATGGAGTAGATGGGGTAGGCAAATGCTCCCATCAGCGCCATCACTGCGAGGCCGGCCACTGTGCGTTCGTCGAGTGCGAGCATCGCCAGGCAGCCCGATGCCGCTGCCAGCGCAGCCAGCAGGATCACCAGGCGCCGAGGCACGCTGTCGGACAGGCGGCCAAGCGGGATCTGCCCGAACAGGCTGCCGATCATCGGCGCACCCACGAACAGCGCTACTTCGAACGGCGTGAGCCCCCGGTTGGCGGCGTATACCGCTCCGAGACCCGAGATGGAGCCCAGCGCACCGCCGACCAGGAACGCCACGATCACACCGGTCGGCGCTGTTTGCAGCATGGCCCTCAGGCTGAGCGGCTCGGGCACCACCACCGGTGGGCTGGCCGAAGCCGACAGCGACATCGGCACCAGTGCCAGCGATACCAGCACGGAGGAGACCGCGAACAAGGTGAATCCGTTGATGTCGGCAGTGGTGACCAGGAACTGACCGGTCGCGATGGAGCCCATGGTGACGACCATGTAGGCAGCGATCATCTGACCGCGGTTGCGATTGGTGGCCAGCTCGTTCAGCCATGTCTCGGCCACAACCACCAGCGCGGCGAGGCACATGCCCCACACCAGCCGGCATGCGCCCCAGACCAACGGGGTCACGAATACCGCCTGCACCAGCGTGACACTGCTGCCCAGCGAGGCGAGCGCGGCGAACACGCGCACATGACCCACCTGACGCAGCAGCCGCGGCGCCAACGCTGCGCCCACCAGGAAGCCGGCAAAGTTCATGGCCATCACCAGCCCAGCCACTGTCGAGCTGAAACCTTCGCTCTCGGCTCGCAAGCCCAGCAGCGTGTTCTGGAGCCCATGGCCGGCCATGAGCAGGGTGATGCCGCCGAACAGCGCGGCGCTCCGGCTGAACCGGCCGGCCAGCACCGGACCGCCGACGACAGGTACGGCCTGGTCGACAACGCTTGACGGCTGATGCTCGGCGGCCAGCGTGCGGGCACGCCGCCGCGCCAGTGCTCGCCGCGTCTGCCGTGCGGTTCTCGCTGCTCCGTCCTCGGAGGTCGGGGTCGGTTCAGGTGCTGGCGTCTGCGCCGACACCTGCGGTTAGTGCTCCGCTGCTGATGTTGTGGGGGGCTCGAATGCGGGCGCGTGCACGTATTGCCAGCCGAACCGGCCCTTGATGCACAGATGGCCGCTGGTCACCGAGTGATCGGCAGGCGATGTGACCTTCACGATGCGTTCGTCCTGGACGTGCAGCTCGAGATTGCACCCCACACCGCAGTAGGAGCACACCGTGCGGGTGACGGCTTGGTCATCGGGGCGCCATTCTCCCACGGCACGCAAGTCGAATTCGGTGCGGAACTGCAAAGCGCCGGTAGGGCACACCGCCACACAGTTGCCGCAGTACACGCACGCGCTGTCGGGGAGCTCGGCGTCGTATTCGGTGCGGATACGGGCATCGAAACCGCGTCCTGCCACTGCGATGGCGAAGGTGTGCTGGGCATCGTCGCCGCAGGCCTCGACGCACTTGTAGCAGAGCACGCAGCGCTCGTATGCACGGATGTACAGATCGTCTTGGATGCGCACCGGCTCATCGACGCGCTCAGGTCCGGGTTGCTCGTGCGAACCCCCGTCGTCGTCACCCGAGCCGCCGGAGGCGCCTCGGGTGCCCGAGCCCTCGTAACGGGCAGGATCGGCACCGTAGGTTCGTGACCAGTCGGCAATCTCCGACGCCTGCGAGAGGTCATTCGCCGAACCGAGGAACTCCAGCACCATGCGCCGGCTGTGACGCACTCGCTCGGAGTCGGTGCTGATCTGCATCCCCGCCTCAGCCGGTCGTGAGCACGCCGGCACGAGCGTGCGAGACCCTTCGAGTTCCACGACACAGACACGGCAGACGTTGACCGGGGTGAGGTTGGGTGCCCAGCAGATGGTCGGCGTCTCGACGCCGGCAGCCGTGCAGGCGGCCAGGACCGTTTCTCCCTCGGGCACTGTCACCTCGCGCCCGTCGATGCTCAGCGTCACCTGCGCTGTCTCATCTTCGGTACGGGGGCTCTCGCAGGAACGAGTCATCACGCAGTGTCTCCTAGCAGACCCAGCCGCATGGCGGAGAGCACCGCTGAGGCTGCTGTATGGCCGAGCCCGCAGATGGACGCGTCACCCATGGCATCTGCGATGTCTCCGAGCAGTTCACGCTGGGGTTCCGTCGGCCCTCCTGCCCGGCGGATATGTGTCACCAGCTCGTGCTGGCGGACGGTGCCCACACGGCAGGGAACGCACTGGCCACACGACTCGTCGCGGAAGAACTTGGCCAATCGCTCGATCACGGCGCTCATTTCGGCGGTGTCGTTGAAGACCATCACCGGGCCGGAGCCGAGTGTCGTGCCGGCAGCACGCGTGTCTTCCAACGACAGCGGCAGCGTCTCGGCGTCGGGTCCGACGAAGCTGCCAGCAGCACCGCCCAGCAGCACTGCGGTCAGCGTTCCCTGCACACCCCCGGCCAACCCGAGCAGCTCGCCCAGCGGCATGCCGAAGGGAGCCTCGTACAGACCTGGCCGGCCGACATGACCGGAGAGGCAGAACAGCTTCGTGCCCGGCGAGCCCTCGGTTCCCACGCTGCGGTACGCCTCAGGGCCGATGCGCAGGATCTCATTCACATTGAGCAGTGTCTCAGGGTTGTTCACCACCGTCGGGCGACCGAACAAGCCGTGGGTAGTAGGGAATGGCGGCTTGTTGCGGGGCTCTCCCCGGAAGCCCTCGAGCGAGTTGAACAGGGCCGTCTCCTCGCCGCAGATGTAGGCCCCGGCGCCCCTGCGCAGCTCGATGTCGAACGGTTGCCCGGACCCGGCAGCGTCATCGCCCAGCCAGCCGGCGCCGCGGGCCTGTGCGATGGCCTGCCGGAGGCGTTGGGTGGCCAGCGGGTACTCGCCGCGTATGTAGATCCAGCCGTGCTCGGCGCCCACGGTCAGGCCGGCCACAGCGATGGACTCGATGATGGCCAAGGGCTCCAGCTCGCAGAGCAGCCGGTCTTTGAACGTTCCGGGTTCGGATTCGTCGATGTTTGCGACGACATGCTTGGGGCCCCCGCCGTCGGCCACTGCCCGCCATTTGATGCCGGTGGGAAAGGCGGCCCCGCCGCGCCCCGACAGCCCGGCTGCGGTCACCTGGGAGATGACTTCGTCGGTTCCGAGGCGCAGCGCTGCGTCGAGGGCTGCTCCCCCACCTCGTTCCCGGTACGCCTCCATGGACATGCTCTCGCTGTGACCGCGGTCCCGCCCGATCATCTGCCGCAGGAGGCTGGGCGCTTCGGCCGTCGACGCCGTGACGCTCACGAGCAGCGAGTCGGGACCGCTGCCGTCTGCGGGAACGCGGTCGGGCTCGCGGCGGCCCTGGATGAAGACCGCCGGCGCCCGTTCGCACTGCCCGAGGCAAGGGCACTCGTGCACGGCATGGCCCTGCGAGCGCAGGTGCTCTGCCAGCGGCGCGGCGCCGGCCAGCGCGCAGATGGGATCCACGCAGACATGGCGAACGCTGAGCTCATGGGTGGGGGCCTCGGTGCGGAACATCTCGTAGAACGTGGCCACGCCGTAGGCCTCGGCCGGTGGCACCCCCAGCGTCCGGCCGACAAAGTTGAGGCCGCCCGGCGAGATCCACCCCACCTCGCGCTGGAGCGCGTGCAGTGCGGGCAGCAACTGGTGCCGCATCCGCTTGCGGCGCTGCATCCCGGCGCGCACAACACGCGGATGGGAGACCACGACGGCGCCGTCGCTCGCCTCGTCGACGCTGAGGGCAGCCAGCACCGCTCGTCGCTCCGATGCGGTGGGCTCCGCATCGGAGAAGTGCAGGTCAGCCACCACCGCCGCCTGCGGCTGCGCTGCCAGACGCGCGGTCAGCAACGGCTGTGCCCGATGTACTGCCAGCGACGGCTGTGACGGGCCGCAGCGGATCGATGCGAACGGCCGCTGCCTTGAACTCCGCTGTGCCGCTGCGGGCATCCCAAGCGTCGTTCGTGAGCAGGTTCGCATCCACCAGCTCCGGGAAATGGAACGTCGTGAAGACCAGGCCTGTGGGCAGGCGATCGGTGACATGCACGTCCATGTCCACCGAGCCCCGGGGTGAGCTCACACGCACCGTGTCGCCTTCGACGATCCCGATGTCCGACGCGTCGGCAGGGCTGATCTCGATGGCATCACCGGAGCGGATGGGCGAGGAATAGCCCGCAGACTGCGCGCCCGTGTTGTAGGAATCGAGCACCCGGCCAGTCGTCAGGCGCAGTGGGAACTGCTCGCTCAGTGCCTCTGCGGGAGGACGGTGGATCACGGCCGAGAACGGTGCCGGGGCGTGACCGTCGAGGTCGGGTTCCCAGAGCCAGCCGTGCAGGAACTCGGTGCCGGGATGGTCGTCGTGGGGACAGGGCCACTGCAGGCCGCCGCTCGCCTCGAGACGCTCCCAGCTCATGCCGCCGTGCAGCGGCGACAGCGATCGCATCTCGTCCCACAACTCCTGCGCCGATGTGGCCGTCCACTGCGCGCCCATGTGCGCTGCCAAGTCGCTGATGATGCGCACATCGTCGAGTGCGTCACCCTGAGGAGGCACCGCAGCACGCACCCGCTGGACACGGCGTTCGGAGGAGGTGACCGTGCCCTCGCTGGAGGACCAGCCCGCAGTTGCGGGCAGCACCACGTCAGCCATCCGTGCGGTACGCGTCAGCGAGATGTCTTGGACGACCAGCAGATCCAGCCCTTCGAGCAGCTTGCGGGCGTGAGCCACATTGGCTTCGGAATCGGCCGGGTTCTCCCCGATGACGTAGAGAGCCCGCAGCTCGCCGTCTTCCATGGCTTCGAACATCGCGGTGAGGTGCTTGCCCGGGACGGGATTCAGCTCACAACCCCATGTGCTCTCGTAACGAGCCCGGGCCTGCGGGTCGGTGATCGGCTGGAACCCGGGCAGCCGATCAGGCAGAGCACCCATGTCGCCGCCGCCCTGCACGTTGTTCTGGCCTCGCAATGGCACGAGGCCCGAGCCGCGCCGGCCGACATGGCCGGTCAGCAATGCCAGATTGCACAGCGAGAGCACGTTCTCCACGGCCGTGTGGTGCTCGGTAATGCCCAGCGTCCACAGGATCTGCGCTCGGTCGGCCGTGGCATAGCGGTGAGCCATCTCCGCGATGGCCCCTGCCGGCACGCCGGTCAGCCGCTCGCCCTCGTCGAGCGTGAAGGGCTCCACCGATGCTGCGTAGGCATCGAACCCTGTCGTCGCATGATCGATGAAGAACCGGTTGTGCATGCCCTGGGCGATGATCTCGCGAGCCACCGTGTTGGACAGCGCGATGTCTGTGCCCACGTCGAGGCCGAGCCACACGTCGGCAAACTCGGCCGAGGAGGTTCGGCGCGGATCCACGGCATACATGACGGCGCCGCCCTCGAGGCCCCGCAGCAGGTGATGGAAGAAGATCGGGTGCGCCTCGCGGGCATTCGATCCCCACAGCAGGATGACGTCGGTTTCGGAGATTTCCTGGTAGGAGCACGTTCCGCCCCCGAGCCCGAACACTGTCGCCAGACCGACGACCGACGGGGCGTGTCAGGTGCGGTTACAGGAATCGATGTTGTTGGACTTCAGCACCGTCCGCATGAACTTCTGGGCTGCGTAGTTCATCTCGTTCGTGCTCTTGGAGCACGAGAACATGCCGACGCCGCCGGCGCCGTGCTGCTGGGTGGCCGCCCGCAGCCCCGATGCAGCACGGTCGAGCGCATCGTCCCAGCTCGCAGGGCGCAAGACGCCGCCGTCGCGTACCAGGGGTGTGTCGAGTCGTGCGAGAGGTGCCTGGCGCCCCCCCGATCGTGCACTGTTCCCCCGCGGCATCGCCCCTCCCCGATACGCCTGAGTGCCGTGAGCCCGAATTCTACGCTGTCCCCGGACTCTTTACCGTGACTACAACCGTTTTACTCTGACTACTGATTTGCCGCCCAGTATCGGCGGCACCGCGTTCCGTTCAGCAGAACAGTTCCACAATACGGCACAAAACGGCGCTCAACTGACAGCTCTGAGTTGGCCGCGGGCTACCGTGGAGCCGATGCAGTCGATCTCTCGTGCCTTCGCTGTCCTGCGGGCATTGGCCGTGGGTCCGCAGGGTGTCACCGACGTTGCTGATCACGTCGGGCTGCCCAAGAGCACGGTGGCCCGGCTGCTGACATCGCTCGAAGCGGTCGACGCCGTCGTCCAGGACGATGCGGGTGGCGACTACCGGCTCGGACAGGGACTCATCGACATCATCGGAGCCGCCGGCGCCGATCGCAGTCTGCTGGCCGCAGCGCGCCCGCACCTGCACAGCCTGGTCGACCAGATCGGCGAGACAGCCGGCGTGAGCGTTCGTGCTGATCGGACGGTCTATTACCTCGACCAAGTGGAGCCCGAGTCCGAAGTGCAGGTGCGCTCGTGGACCGGCGAGTACTGCCCGATGCACCTGGTGCCTTCGGGGCTCGTGTACCTGGCCCATCTCAGTCCGGCAGCGCTCGACGAATACGTGCGCGCCGGTCTCGAGGCGACTACTGCGAACAGCATGGTCGATGCCGATGCGCTGCAGACCCGGCTGAGCCAGGTGGCCAATGCCGGATACGTCTGGGTGTACGAGGAATTCGCTATCGGGATCAACTCGGTGGCTGCGCCGGTGTTGAATGAAGAGGGGGCGGTGGTGGCGGCCCTGCATGTCCACGGCCCGGCATACCGCTTCCCTGATCCGAACAGCACCCACGACATCGGCCTCGTGCTCATCGAGGCTGCGTCGAATCTGGCAGAGCACCTGGCTGGGCGAGCGCCGCTGCCGGTTTAGCCGGGGCGGTCGCGGCGGCGCCGGATCTCGTCGCAGATCGCGGGCACCACCTCGTGCAGGTCGGCAATGACGGCGTAGCCCGCCTTGGTGACCATGTTGGCCTCCGGGTCGATATTGATCGCCAGGATGTTCTTCGAACCCATGGCGCCGACCCAATGCTGGATCGCGCCTGAGATGCCGCAGGCAATGTAGATCTCCGGGGCGATCCGGGTGCCGGTCTGGCCGACCTGATCTGCGTGCGAGCGCCAGCCGTTGTTCGTCACCGCCCGCGAGCATCCGACGCGGCCGCCGAGCAGTTCCGCAAGCTCTTCGAGCGGGGCGAACCCATCTGCTGAGCCGACGCCTCGGCCTCCCGACACCACGACCGGCGCGGTGGACAGCGTGATGCCCTCGGCGAGCGTCACCCGATCGCGGACCAGGGTCTGCTGCACTTCAGGCCCCAAGTCGGGCTCGAAATCGACGACGGCCGCTGAGGCGGGAGCGCCGTCGCACGGTTCGGCCTCGATGGAGTGCGGCGCGATGGTCAGCAGCGGCAGGGTCGAGGTAAGGGTCACGTCCTCGAGCAGCGAGCCGCCCCACTGGATGCGGGAGATATGCCAGGTCCCACCGGTTGCGGCACCGGACGAGGCATCGGCCTGCGTGCGGTTGGGCGACACGTCCACGCAGTTGGCGACGAGCGGCAGATCGCAGCGAGCCGCAAGCTGCGCCATTGCCTCGGCGCCTCGATCGGTGCCGGCCGCCACCACCGCATCAGGCGCTGCAGTGTCGACGAAGGCCGCGAGCGCAGCACCCCAGGCATCTGGGCCGTAGTCAGCCAGGAATTCGTGCCTGCCTCGATGCACAGCCACGGCACCGTAGGCAGCCGAGACCGCCGAGAGCTCCTCGCCGTGCATATCGAACAGTGCCCGGTCGCCCAGCAGTACCGCTTCTACGCGCGTACCCAGCTTGCCGGCCAGTGAACGGGCGGCCGTCAGTGCCTCCAGCGCACCCGGGGACGGCGCACCGCGGTCATGATCCACCAGCACCGCGACGCCGCTCACAGCACGCCCAGTTCGTCCAGCAGGTCCACCACTGCGGGTGCCGCCGCGGCACTGTCGCCGAGTTGCACGGTGGTGCTGGCACGCTCGGGCGGCCGGTGCAGCCGAACCCGCGACTGCCCGCCCGCGTCAGCATCGTCGGCACCGTCGAGCACCTGGATCTGGGCCTTGCGTGAGGCGAGACGCCCTTTCATAGTCGGGTAGCGGGGCAGGTTGATGCCTTCCTTGACACCGAGCGCGCAGGGGGCACGGAGCTCGTACACCTCGTAGCCGGCATCGGTCTCACGGCGCGCGGTGAACCCCCGCTCATGTGGGTCGATGCCCTTGATGCCGTTCACAATCGGCCTCCCGAGCGAGTGCGCCACCCGGATGCCGACCTGAAAGTTGCCCCCGTCGGCAGATTCGTTGCCGAACAGGATCAGGTCGAACTGCCCCCCGGCGGCCTCGAGCTCCCGCACAGCGGCGGTGATGGCGGCGGCGGTGCGCTGGGGATCCCAGTCGAGGCCACCGTCTGCTATCACCAGCGCGAATTCGCTGCCGCCCACGCTGGCCGCATAGCGCAGCTGCTCAGTGGATGCCTCGGGGCCCAGCGTGAGCACCACGACGGCATGGCCGTCGCCGTCGAGCCCCTCGACGATCTGCGCAGCCTCCTCCACCGCGCATTCTTCGTGCGGGCTGGTGGTGAAGCCCAAGTGGGCAGTATCGACCTGCTGGCCGTCTTCGGTGACGTTGATGCGCGAGCCCACAGCAGGCACTCGCTTCACGCACACCAGGATGCGCATCGGTGCGCCCTCAGGCCTTCATGCGGCTGTCGTCGGGATCGAACAGCGCGAGGTTCGCACCCGTGGCGGCCACGGTGACCGGGTACCGCTCATGCTGATACATGACCGACAGCTCAGTGCCCGCTGCAGCCAACTCAGGCGGCAGGTAGGCCATTGCCAGGTAGGCACCCAGTGAGGGGGCATTGCCTGCGGTGGTGACGCGGCTGACCCTGCCGTGCGAGTCGACGATGCGCTCCCCCGCCGGTGTCAGCACAGGCTCGTTGCCGGCCCCCATCGGGAAGCGGTCGTAGCCCTCGGCACAGCGCAAGCTCTCGAAGCGCAGCGTGGAGAGCTGGGCTGCCAGCGGCGCCTCCCGGGCCGCCAGGTACGCCTCCTTGCCGATGAAATCGGCAGCCTTCACCCGTGGCCGGGCCAAGCCCGCTTCGACCGGGTTGTAATCGCTCTCGAGCTCGGCGCCCATGAGCCGGTAGCCCTTCTCGAGCCGTCCGGTGGTGCCGTACACCCCGGCACCGACGGGCCGCAGGTCGAACTCCCGCCCGGCCTGTGTGATGGCGTCCCAGAGGGCCAGCCCTGCGCTCGTGGGGCAGTAGATCTCGAAGCCCGCATCGCCGACGTAGGAGATGCGGAACATCTGCGCGGGGATCCCCGAGAGCAGCGCATCGCGCACCTGGCCGTAGCCGAAGGCCTCTTGGGACAGGTCAGTCTCGGTCAGCGTCTGCAGCAGCGCGACTGCGTTGGGGCCCCACACGCCATACGTCGACAGTGCCTCCGTGCGGTTCTCGAAGTGCACGCCGTCGGCGGGGAGGTTGTGGCGGAACCAGTACTCGTCACGACCGCCGTCGAATGCACCAGTGGCAATGCGGAAGCGATCCTCGGACAGGCGAACGATGGTCAGGTCGGAACGGAAGCCGCCATCGGCAGTGAGCACCGGCGTGTAGATCGAGCGCCCGACCGGCAGGTCGCACTTGTTGACCACCATCCGCTCGATGTAGGGCACCACGCCTGGGCCTGACACCTCGAATACCTGGAATGGCGAGATGTCCACCAGCCCGCAGTGCTCGCGCAGGTGCAGGTGCTCGGCATCGGTGATCGGACTCCACCAGCGAGCGTCCCACTCGTGGGTGCGGCCTTCGATGCCGTAGCGCTCGACGAGGTCGGCATTCGATTCATACCAGTGCGGCCGCTCCCAGCCGCCGGCCTCGAAGTAGAAGGCGCCGAGGTCATCAGTGCGAGCCTTGGCGGGCCCGCACGTGAGGTTGCGGCGCGTCGCCCACTGCTCACGAGGATGCACGATGCCGTAGGTCTTGTTGAAGTGCTCGTCGGCCCGGGTCTCGATATGGATGACGTTGCGGTCCTGGGGAGAGAAGCGCGTGACGTCCGAGCCGTGGGGGTCGGTCATGCGGGGATAGCCGTAGGTCATCCACTCGGCCATCAGGCGCCCCACACCAGGTCCTTCCTTGACCCACACTGCCGCCACCGACCACAGGTTCTCGACCTCTGGTGTCGGACCCAGGACCGGGGCGGCATCGGGTGTCAGCGACAGCAGGCCGTTGATGGCGTACTTGATCTCGCCGTCGCCCAGGAACTCCATCAACTCAATGGCCTGCTCGAGCTGCTCGTCGAAGTCGTCGGGCGTGAACGGCATCTCGGTGGGGCTGAGGGCTGCTTCCTCGTTGGAGGGGATGTCCTCCACGCGGTGCAGGATCGGCCGGTGGGCGTAGCTGCCCACCTCCATGGAGCCGGCGGACTGGCGCTCGTAGCAGAATGTGTCCATGTCGCGCACGATCGGGTAGGCCAGCTCCTGGTTCGTCTCGACGAGCACGTCGAACGGGCCCACATCCACCATCTGGTGGACGGCAGGTGTGAGCGGGATGGTGGCCCCGGCCATCTGGGCGAGCTTGGGGCTCCATACGCCGCAGGCGATCGCCACCGTGTCGCATTCGATGCGGCCCCGGTCGGTCATCACTGCGGAGATGCGGGGGCGGTTCGCTCCGGCCACGGTCTCGATGTCGAGCACCTCGGTGTTGGCGAAGGTCTGCAGGTGGCCGGCCTCGGCGGCCCGGCGACGCATCTGCGTGCCCGTCTCCAGCGAGTCAACAGCCGAGACGCTGGGGGTGTAGAAGCCGCCCAAGATGACGTCGGAGTCGATGAACGGCACCATCTCGACGACCTCGTCGACCGTGAGCAGCTTCGACTCGATGCCCCAGCAGGTCGCTGAGGTCATGCGGCGGCGGAACTCCTCCATGCGCTCGGGGCTGCGTGCCACCTCGATGCCGCCGCACGTGTTCTGCAGACCCAGTGCCTCGTACTGACGCTGGCTGTCGACCGTGAGATCGACGATCTCCTTGGAGTGATCAACGGGGAAGATGAAGTTCGACGCGTGCCCGGTGGATCCGCCCGGATTAGGCAGTGGGCCCTTGTCAAGAAGCACGATGTCGGTCCAGCCGAGATCGCTGAGATGGCCAACCAGGCAGTTGCCGACGATGCCTGCCCCAATGACGACACAATCTGCCCGCGCCGGAAAGTCACTCATTCCTCACATCCCCGCTGTTACCCGATGGCAGCCTTGCTGTTCTGTATGATGGAACAGTTCCACTCAGCGGAACAGCAACTAGGGGAACAGTAGCCGAACGACCCGGCAACTGACGACATCGAACCGGTGGCGCAGTGGCGTCACGAGCTTCTGGCAGGGTGTAGAGGGCCCAATTCGTGTGGGGGTGCACGGCATGGCGACGACAGGCGGATTTCCAAGCGATCTCGAGATTGCATCGGCTGCACAGATCCGGCCGCTGACCGAGATCGCGAACGAGGCGGGCATCCCGCTGGAATACCTCGAGCTGTACGGCTCCGGCGTGGCGAAGGTCAAGCTGGAGGCCGTCGAAGCGATGGCTGATCGGCCCCGCGGGCGCTACGTGGTGGTGACGGCCATCACCCCGACGCCGCTCGGCGAGGGCAAGACGACCACCACGGTGGGGCTCGGGCAGGCGTTCGGGCACATCGGGCGCACCGCCACTATCGCCATCCGGCAGCCGTCGATGGGCCCCACCTTCGGCATCAAGGGCGGTGCGGCCGGCGGCGGCTACAGCCAGGTGGTGCCGATGGACCTGTTCAACCTGCACCTCACCGGCGACATGCACGCCGTGACCGCCGCGCACAATCTCTGCGCTGCGATGCTCGATGCGCACCTGTACCACGGCAACGAGGCCGGGTTCGATATCCACAACATCACCTGGCGCCGGGTGCTCGATGTCAACGACCGGGCCTTGCGCAACATCACGATCGGCTTGGGCGGCCGCCTCGACGGCATCCCCCGCGAGTCGGGTTTTGACATCACGGCTGCCTCGGAGGTGATGGCGACGCTCGCGCTGTGCACCTCCATGTCAGACCTGCGCGCCCGGCTCGGCCGCATCGTGCTGGGCTACACCCCCGGCGGCGAGCCGGTGACTGCAGAGGAAATCGGCGCCGCCGGGTCGATGGCGGTGCTGCTTCGCGAAGCCATCAAACCGAACCTCATGCAGACCTTGGAGGGTTCCCCGGCACTCGTGCACACCGGTCCCTTCGGCAATATCGCGACCGGGAATTCCTCGATCGTTGCCGACCAGATCGGCATTGGCACGTCCGACTTCCTGCTCACCGAGGCGGGGTTCGGTGCCGACATGGGCGCAGAGCGGTTCTTCAATATCAAATGCCGGTACTCGGGCGTGTCGCCCGACGCCGCAGTGATCGTGGCGACCGTGCGTGGCCTCAAGGCTCACTCGGGCAAGCACCGGATCGTGGCCGGACGGCCTCTGCCGCCGGCCCTGCTCGAGGCCAATCCCGATGAGGTGCACGCCGGCGGCGACAACCTCCGCAAACAGCTCGAGAACGTGCGGATGCACGGTGTCTCCCCGGTGGTGGCGATCAACCAGTTCCCCGGTGATCACGATGTCGACCTAGCCGCCATCGCCGAGATCGCAGCCGAGTACGGTGCCCGCTCGGCCCGCTGCACCCACTTCGCCGACGGCGGCGCCGGCGCGGCCGACCTTGCCGAAGCTGTGGCCGAAGCAGCCGAAGAGCCGACGGACTTCTCGGTGCTCTACCCCGATGACATGTCGCTGCGCGACAAGATCCGCGCCGTCGCGACCAACGTGTACGGCGCAGACGATGTGAGCTACACCGCCCGGGCAAACCGCGAGATCGACGGCTATGAGCGCAACGGCTTCGGGAACCTGCCGGTGTGCATCGCCAAGACTCACCTGTCCATCTCGTCGGATGCCTCGCTCAAGGGCGCTCCGACCGGCTGGACACTGCCGGTGCGTGAAGTGCGGGCGTCGGTCGGTGCCGGGTTCGTATACCCGATCTGCGGTGACATGCGCACCATGCCCGGTCTCGGCCGTGATCCCGCAGCCCGGCACATCGATCTCGACGCCGACGGCGACATCGTCGGCCTGAGCTGACGGAGCCGCAATTGTTCGCGTTCTTCTCGAACCCAAAGGTCAACCGGATTCCGTGCTGGACCAGGGCGTGGCGGCTCGACTCAGCGCGTCGCCGCTCGGCGAGCAGTCGCAAGCTGTCGGGCGATGACGCGCAGACACGTCGCAGGCTGCTGGCCGACGCCCAGTGGGAGCTCATCCCGCTGCGCAACCTCGCAGACCAGCTTCCCCACCTGCCGACGGGATCGCCGGTGTCGATCACTGCGTCGGCGTCCAAGACGCTCGAGGACACGTTGGATCTGACCGCCGAACTCGCCACGCTCGGCCACCGGCCGGTCCCCCACATCGCCGCTCGCATGGTCGCCAGCCGTGATCATCTGGAGGATCTGCTGGGTCGCATCGAGTCGATGGGCCTCAACGAGATCTTCCTCGTCGGCGGCGACGTCACCAGCCCGGCCGGTCCCTTCGACAGCGCCGAGCAGCTGCTCGAAGCGCTTGCCGACCTCGAGCACACGCTCACCCACATCGGCATCACGTCGTACCCCGAGGGGCACGCGCTCATCAGCGATGCGGTCTTGCACGATGCACTGCATGCCAAGCAGGCCCTGCTGGCGGACGCAGGCATCGAAGGTCACGCTGCGACACAGATGTGCTTCCATCCCCGTTCAATCATCGAGTGGCTCTCGTCGGAGCGCTACAGCGGATTCACCTTGCCAGTGCATCTCGGCATTCCCGGCGCAGTCGATCCGGCACGACTGCTCCGCATCGGCACTCGCTTGGGCATCGGCGCCTCGCTGCGCTACCTGCACAAGAACACCGGAGCTGTGGCACGCATGCTGCGACCCGGCGGCTATGACCCCAGCGTCCTGGTGGATGCTCTCGCGCCTCACGCCGACCGGCTCGACATCGCCGGCCTGCACGTATTTACGTTCAACTCCATTGCTGACACGGTCGCCTGGCGCGACGCCGCTGCGGCGGGACGCCGGTAGCTCACCGTCGGCAAGCGAGAGGCGCGAGGCATTGCCAGCGGGACTGTTGGCAGCACTGAAGATCGCCCTGCTCGCGATCGGGGGCATTGCGCATCGCGTGTACTGGCAGGGTGATGTCGGGATCACCTACGTGGTCGTTGCCGTGTTCCTCTCGACCAATCTCGTGATCTGTTTCTGGGAGATCTGCCTCTTCTTCCGGCGCGACTACATCGAGTCTCGGCTTGCCCACTGGCAACATCATCGGCATCGCACCGGCAGGAGCCCGGCACTCGCGTTCCTCACCACCAAGGTTCCGCTGCGGTCAGCGTTCTCACCGACCATCTGGGCCGACGTGTGGGCCAGCTATTCCACCTACGACGGTTCGTACGCCGATCGCCGCACCTACGGGTTCAACGTGGACGTGGGCAATGGCTTCATCACGGCCATACCCACGCTGATCCTCTACGCAGCGTTCACGACGGAGTTCATCTCGCCGCTGGCGGCAGGAATCCTCGGGATCATGTTCTTCTGGCAGTGGATGTATGCGACGTCCATCTACCTGTTGAGCTTCTTCATCGCGAAGCGCCACCGAGACATCAGCCGGGGCGAGGTGTACGGCATGATCCTGGCGTTCAACGCCCCTTGGATCGTGGTCCCGTTGCTGGGGCTGTACGTCTCCATCCGCCTCGTTGTCGACGGCAGCTACAGCGTCTTAGGCAGTTGACGTCGAAGTTCTGCGTCGATGCTCCGCTAGGGCGGGTGCAGGCTCTTCGGAGATGCTGAAGTGCAGTGCTGCGGCGGCTACACCGAGTGCAGCGGCGACCCACCACCACAGGTCGTATGAACCGGTGAGCTCGCGGATCTCGCCGCCGCCCCAGGAGCCGAGGAACGCCCCGATCTGGTGGGACAGGAAGACGAATCCGAAGAGTGTTCCGGCCCTGCGCACGCCGAACTGTCCCAGCACGATGCCCGAGGTCAATGGCACGCTGGCCAGCCACACGATCCCGATCACGACGCCGAACCCGAGGGCCACCACGGGGGTCGCCGGCAGCAGCACCAAGCCGGCGAACGCGAGCGCCCGGGTGCTGTACATGATGCTCAGCAGCCGGCTCTTCGCGAACCGCATGCCCAGCGCGCCGGCGGCAAACGCCCCCACGATGTTGAACAGGCCCACGAGCGACCACGACAAGTTGGCGACGGCGGTATCGAGGCCGGCATCGGTGAGCGTCTTGGGCAGGTGCACTCCGATGAACGTGACGTGGAAGCCGCAGACGAAGAACGTGCAGTTCACCAGCAAGTAATCGCGATGGCGAGCGGCCCTCGCCAACGTCGTCAGGAGCGATTCGTCGTCGTCCGGCATCGCTTCGACGGCTTCGGCGGACCCGGACTGGGTGCGCAGTGGCCGGACGAACAGCCCGATGGACACCGTCACGACGGCCAGGACGGTCAACGCGCTGCGCCAGCCGAATGCGCTGATGACTGCGCCGGTCAACGGCACCAGCACGAAGTGCCCGAGCGAGCCGCAGGCCGTGGCCACGCCCAACGCCATCGAGCGCCGCTGGGGGTCCACGAGCCGGCTCATCGACGAGAGCACCACCGCGAACGAAGCCGCTGACATGCCCAGGCCCACGATCACCCCACCGCCGAGATGCAGTCCAGCGGGACCGTTGGCGGCCCCCATTACCAGCAGTCCGCCTGCGTAGGCGATCGCACCCACGAGCAGCGTCCGTGCTGCACCGAACCGGTCGGCGACTGCGCCCGCGAACGGCTGGCCCAGGCCCCACACGAGGTTCTGCAGGGCAACGGTCAGCCCGACCGTGCCGATGCCCACATCCAGCGCTTGATCGATGGCGTCGGGGAACAGCCCCATCGTGGCCCGTACGCCGAGGGTCAACGCTGTGATGATGCTCCCGGTGAGCAAGATCGGCGCGATCGAGTTCTTGCCGGTCCCGGGGCTCACCGGATCAGGGTATGGCTGGGGCCCGATGCTTGCTCAGCGGGGGTTGATCAGCCGGACGCCGTGCACCGCTTCCATCTCGACCAGCTCGCCCAGCACCTTGCGTGACGGTCGGCGAGACACCCGGATAGTGGCGACCGCTGCGTGGTGCTTGGGCCCGGCCAGGATCTCATTGCGCATCTGCAGCACGTTGATGCCGCTGGCACGCAAAGCCATGAGGATCCCCGCCAGCACGCCCACCTGATCGCGGTGACGGACGACGATGGTGCTGCGGCCCAGCGGTCGCTCCGCCCGGTTGACGCAGTTGACCACGTCACCTGCAGCGAAGGCCTCGAGCACCTCGACGACGCCGTCGGCAATGTCCTCGGAGGCCTGCACGGTGGATGCGCCGATGTGATGCGTGCCGGTCACCCGCGGATGCGACGCCAGCGGCGATTGCCACTGCGGATCGGCCCCGGAAGGCTCCCCGCAGAACACATCGAGTCCTGCCCGCATCCCCCGCTCGTCCAGCGCTCGCAGCAATGCCGCTTCGTCCACGATCTCGCCACGAGAGGTGTTGAGCAGGATCGCCCCGTCCGGCATCTTCGCCAGGAACTCGGCATCGACAAGGCCGCACGTCTCGGGCGTGGCGGGCAGGTGCACCGAGACGATGTCGGCACTTGCGAGCAGGCTGTCCCAGTCGGGATGGATCTCGATCTCGAGTTGCTTCATCTCGGCCAGCAGGGCCGCAGAGCGATCCGAGCGATACAGCGCTGAGAGCTCGATGCCGAACGCCGCTGCGCGATGAGCAACCTCGATGCCGATGGCGCCCATGCCCACGATCGCCATCCGGCGGCCCTTCAAACCAGTGGCGCCCATGTACTGGGACTTGTTCCAGCGGCCCTCATGCAGGTCGGAGGTGGCATCGGGGATCTGCCGGTCGACCGCCAGCAGCAAGCCCATGGTCAGCTCGGCGACGGCCACGGCGTTTCGGCCTGGCACATTGCAGATGTAGATGCCGTACTTGCTGGCACCGTCACAGTCGATCGTGTCGGTTCCAGCACCGGCTCGCAGCACCATGCTGAGCCGATCGGCGGTCTTGAACACCTTGCGCTTCACCTCGGTGCTGCGCACCACCAGTACCTCGATGCCTTCGATCTGTTCGGCAAGATCGTCCGCCGTCAGCTCGGGCTTGACAATGCACTCATGGCCTGCTGCTTCGAGCCGGCCCAAGCGTCCGGTGTCGATCTTGTCGGCAAACAGAATGCGCATCGGCGTCACCGCTAGTACAGGGTCTGCGTTCACAGCGCCGCCGGAGCAGCAGCCGGGACATATACCCGCATGTTCAGCCAGTGTGCCAAACGCGCGACCCTGCGCGGTGCCACTGCCATTCCCGCTCTTGTTCGCTGCGCTCACGGGCCGCTTGGGCCCTGCGTCTCCCGCTCTTGTTCGCTGCGCTCACGGGCCGCTTGGGCCCTGCGTCTCCCGCTCTTGTTCGCTGCGCTCACGGGCCGCTTGGGCCCTGGCTCAGCCGGAGGCGACGTCGTCTTCGAGGTAGGCGCGGATGATGGCGTCGTAACTCTCGTCGGGCGTGAATCCCAGATCCAGAGCTCTCCGGGTATCGAATCGCTCCGGCCATCCAGAGACGATGTGCGCGATCGTCGCATCAGGCGACTCAACGATCAGTGCCGCCGCTTCGGCGCCAGCGACACGAGCGAGTGCTTCGATCTGCTCGCCGACGGTCACCGACACGCCGGGCATGGTGAGGCTGCGCCGTGGCCCCAACGCCGTGCTGTCGAGTTCTGCAGCGTGAACCATGTATCCGACTGCGGTTCTGGGACTGGCGTGGCTGTGGCGTACTTCCCTCGAAACGGGCAGCACCGCCATTGCTCCGGCCAGCGGCTCGCGGATGATGCCGCTGAAGAACCCGGATGCAGCGGCATTGGGCGAACCCGGACGAACGCTGATGGTGGGCAGCCGGATGCCGATGCCATCGAAGAAGCCGCGCCGGCTGTAGTCGGCCAACAGCGCCTCGGCCACCATCTTCTCCATGCCGTAGGAGGTGAGCGGTGTCAGGTGGAAGTCATCGGGGATCGGATCGGGAAACGGTGCACCGAAGACCGCTATCGATGACGTGAACACGACCCGCGGGATCCCCTCAGCGAGGCGCAGCGCATCGAACAGCGCCCGGGTGCCGTCGACGTTGACCGCCATGCCCTTGTCGAAGTCGGCTTCTGCTTCACCGGAGACAACGCCGGCCAGATGGAAGATCACATCGGGTACTGGCCTCAGCAGCTCGGCGGCGACGCCCGGCTCGCAGATGTCTGCGACATGAGCGCAACAGATGCCGTCCTCGAAGGGTGTCTCGACGATGTCGACGAGATCGATCCGGTCGATGGGACTCTCACGCAGCGTGCCGACGTCCACCAGTCGTCTGGTCAGCTTGCGGCCCAGCATCCCTGCGGCCCCGGTGATCAGCACGTGCATCTGGCGAACCTCGCTTCGGGTGTGTTTGCGACGCTGCCGCCGTGCCGAACCGTCGCGTGCTACAGCAGCTGCCCGATGTCGAGCACGAGCAGGATCACCAGCAGCACGATGATCCCCGCGTTGAGCACGCTGACCGGCCATTTCCAGCGGTGATCGGAGCGCCAGTGCCGCTTGATGCTGGCGACGTTCGCCCACAGTGCAACCACTGCGATCGGGATTCCGACTGCGGGGCCCACGCCTGGCGCAAGGCGGATGATCGGTGCCACGAACGGCAGGATCACGTAGGTCAGCGTGCAGCGAATGGCCGAGATCAGGATGGAGAACCGCAGCGTGCGCGCCGAAGCTTCGTCGAGCCCCGAAGCTGCAGCGGCAGTGTCCGTCACGATCGCCCATTCTCGCAGCCGCAGCCTGCTTTGGTGCACTGCCAAAGGCCCGATGGCGACACCGGATGCGCTGCGGTTGTGCGGGGGCCTTGGCACTCGCTCAGTACCATCGTCACCGATTGCTGTGACACCACTTGACCAAGGGGAAACCATGGCTGGCGCACTCGATGGAGTACGAGTTCTGGATCTGTCCACGCTGGTGCAGGGACCGCAAGCGGGAGCCATGCTGCACGATCTCGGCGCGGAAGTGATCAAGATCGAGCTGCCGCAGGTCGGCGATGTCGGCCGGCATGTGGACGTGCTCGAGGACTACGGCCACTCGTCGGTGTACATCGCATGCAATCGGGGCAAGCGCTCGGTCACGCTCGACTTGCGTGGCGACGCTGGCAAGGAAGCCTTTCTGAAGCTGGTCGAGACGTCCGACGTGGTGCTCTCGAATTTCAAGCCCGGCACGCTCGACGAGTGGGGCCTGGGTTATGACGATCTCGCAGCCGTGAACCCGGGCATCATCTGGGCCGCCGGCAGCTTCTTGGGTCCCTACGGTCCCGAGGCCGACCGTGAAGGTGCCGACATCGCAGGGCAAGCCTCCGGCGGAGTCATCGCCTCGAGCGGATTTGACGGCGGGCCGCTGTCGACCTATGGCGCGCTCGTGGCCGATCACTGCGGAGCGCAGAACCTCCAGACCGCAATCTTGGCGGCGCTCTTCGCCCGCGAGCGCACCGGCAGGGGCCAACGGGTCGATGTGAGCCTGCTCGGCGGGCAGATCTGGCTGCAGGCATTCGAGTACACCCATCTGCTGATGACCGGCGAGGAGGCCGGACGCTCCAACGGCGGCCATCCGCTGGTGCACGCGCTGTACGGCGTGTTCCCCACGTCTGACGGTGCGATCGCCATGGCGGGATGTCCCGAGCACCTCTGGCCAGGCATGTGCCGGGCCATCGAGCGTCCCGATCTTGAGGATCATCCCGCCTGGAACGCCTACTTCGTGCCGCGCGAGGTGGCACTCGAGATGCGCGCCTTCTTCCGGGAGGTGTTTGAAACCCGCAGTACCGAGGAGTGGTCAAAGCGGCTCGAGGTCGAAGAGCAGCGGTTCTGCCCGGTGCGCTCCCATTCGGAGGTCGTCGCCCACGAACAGCCCTACGTCAACGGATACCTGGTGCGAGTCAACCACGACGAATGGGGCGAGCAGACCTTCGTGGGCTGCCCGATCACCATGTCCGACACGCCGACCCGGGTCGGCACGACGGTGGCCGAGTTGGGCCAGCACACCGAAGAGGTGCTGCTCGAAGCTGGCGCCGAATGGGAACAGCTCGAAGCGTGGCGCGAGGCCGGCGCCTGGTAATCGCAGAGTCCCTGCTGCGTTCGCAGCTAGAGCATGTGCGCGTCGCTGGTCACGCGCTCAGTTCGTTGTTCACCACTACTGGACTGCCTGACAGCACCGTGTGACGCACGCGGCCGGTGAGCGTGCGGCCGGTCCACGGCGAGTTGAGGCTGCGCGATTGCAGCGTCTCCGCTTGAACAGCCCAGCTCTCGGCCGCATCGAACACCGTCACGTTGGCGGGCGATCCCGCAGCGATCGGGCGGCCATGGTCGGTAATGCCGGCGATGCGGGCGGGTGCGGTCGAGACGACCTCCACGAATCGCTCCGGTGACATCTGGCCGGAGGCGACGAGCTCGGACCACACCACCGACGCCATCGTCTCCACCCCGATCATTCCCGGCGGGGCGTCGGCGAGCGAGCAGTCCTTCAACGTCGGGTGATGCGGCGCATGATCCGTTGCGACGGCGTCGAGCGAGCCGTCGATGATCCCCCGCCGGAGCGATGCCACGTCATCAGCGAGCCGCAAGGGCGGGTTCATCTTGCCGGTCGTCCCGAGGCGCTCAACGTCGTCCTCGGTGAGCACCAAGTGCTGAGGCGTGACCTCCGCCGTTACCGCCACGCCGTCTCGTTTGGCCCGGACGACCAGGTCCATCGCGGCGGCAACCGAGAGATGCAGCACGTGGTAGCGACCTCCTGTCTGCCGGGCGAGCTCGATGTCCCGGTGGACCACCGAGACCTCTGCTTGGGCAGGCCGGCCTCGCACGCCCAGTCGTTCGGCCATGGCGCCGGCGTTGATGACTCCCCCGGCAACCATCGCCGGGTCCTCCGCATGCTGGCTGATGACTGCTCCGGGCAGTCCCACGGTCGCCGCGAGGGCGGCTTCCATCAGCGCATCGTCAGCCACGCAATCGCCGTCATCGGTGAACACGCGCACGCCTGCCTCAAAGAGCGCCGCCAGATCAGCGAGCCGCTCCCCCGCTCGTCCTGCGGTGATTGCAGCAGAAGTCCGGACATCGCAGGGCACACCGGCGGCCAGAGCGAGCACCTCGTTGACCATGTCGGGTGTGTCGATCGGCGGATTGGTGTTGGGCATGATCACGCAGGCAGTCACGCCGCCCATCGCCGCACCTGCGGCGCCGGAAGCCATGTCCTCGCTGTCGGTGGCGCCGGGCGTACGGAAGTGGACCTGGATATCCACGAAGCCGGGCATGACCCACGCATCCGACGCATCCAGGGTTCGCTGCGCCGCCGGGGCCTCCCCAGCGGGCACCACGGCTGCTACGCGTCCGCCCTCGATGACCACATCGACGGGTTCGGCTGCATCTGCCGGGGCAACCAGCCGGCCCCCCAAGATCACCAGATCCACAGCCACCGCATCACCCTAAGCAACCAGCCGTGACGGCGGGCGTTGCATCATCACGCGTGCGACCCTGCACACAGAATGGCGAGCGGATCGCCCGGTACGGTTTGGGCATGACACTTGCCGACGTTGCCCCGCCCACCAGCGTTGCCATAACGGACAGCCAGCGTGCCAGCTACGAGGCGAACGGCTATCTGTGCCTGCCGGGCTATGTCGGGCCGGAATGGCTCGACGAGCTTCGTGCTGTGACAGCAGAGTTCATCGATGCCAGTCGCTCGGAGACTGCCTCAGGCAAGGTGTTCGATCTCGAGCCCACGCACACGGCCGATGCTCCCCGGCTGCGGCGGCTCATCTCCCCCGTCGACCAGCATCCGACCTATGCGAGGTTCACCTTCGAAGGCCCCCCGGCGCAGCTTGCCTCGGCCCTGCTCGGCGGGCCGGTGCGCTACCACCACTCCAAGCTCAACTTCAAGTGGTCTGGCGGCGGCGAGGAAGTGAAGTGGCACCAGGACATCCAGTTCTGGCCCCACACCGACTTCACCCCGCTCACGATCGGCGTCTATCTCGAAGACGTCGACCCTGAGATGTCGCCGATGGGTGTGCTGCCAGGCAGCCACCGGGGCCCGCTGTTCGACCAGTACGCGCCCGACGGGAGCTGGGCAGGATCCATGGCCGATGCCGATGTGGCGACGCTGGATCTCGACCAGATGGAGTATCTCGGCGGGCCGGCAGGCTCGGTGACCGTTCACAACTGCTGCATGATCCATGGCTCGCTGCCCAACAACTCGCCCCGGCCCCGGCCCCTGCTGCTGCAGACCTACTCGGCGGTCGACTCCTACCCGATCAGCCACATCGGGGCGAACGGCGTGCTCGGGTCGAGCGGCGGCCGCATCTGCGGCGGCGAGGCGTCCCAGATGCTCACGATCGACGGCCGCCAGATGCATGGTGCGCCCGACTGGTCCCGCAAGGGTCCGCCGACCATCTTCGGTTCCCAGCAGAAAGACGCCGAGGACGCTTGAGCGGCCGCAGCGGTCAAGCGACGCAGCTCTCGTGATGAGTTCGACGTGACCGGCGAGCATCATCACTCCATGCCCGA
Source organism: Acidimicrobiia bacterium (assembly GCA_022827265.1). GTDB lineage: Bacteria > Actinomycetota > Acidimicrobiia > Acidimicrobiales > Poriferisodalaceae > Poriferisodalis. The sequence goes on from JAJDTF010000097.1 coordinate 101,604, forward strand.
CTTTGCCGACGCACTTGATGTCGTCGTGCGTCGGGAGATAGCTGATTGCGCCGGATTGGAGCAGGCTGAGCGACTCAGCGGCGGAGCCAGCATGGAGACCTACCGACTCGTGTGCCGGCGAGCGTCCGACCCCGATACCAGCTTCGTCATCTGCCTGCGCCGGGGGCCGGACGGCGAGGACCGTGAGGGCGGCAACGTCACGGGCGTGGCCGCCGAGGCGCAGTGCATGGAGGTGGCCCGCGCAGCCGGGGTTCCCGAGCCCGAAGTGCTGTACGTGCTGACGCCCGAAGATGGCGTCGGCGCCGGCTTCCTGATGGAGTGGCTGGACGGCGTGACACTGGGTGCCCGCATTGCCAGGGCACCCGAGCTGGCCAGCGTGCGCTCGGGGCTGGCGTTCCAGTGCGGCCAGGAGATGGCCCGCATCCACGGCATAGATCTCGACGCGTCGGGCTTGGGGGCCGTGCTGCGCCGGGTCGAGCCCGCCGAATACCTCACCGAATCGTGGGACCGCTACAAGGAGATGCCGACACCCCAGCCCATGATCGACTACGCGGGACGCTGGCTGACCGAGCAGTTGGCGGGCCGCGGACCGGTGGAGCTGACGCTGGTGCACAACGACTTCCGTAACGGCAACGTCATGGTGGACGCCGATGCCGGCCTGAACGCCGTGCTCGACTGGGAGACCGCTCACATCGGCGACCCCATGCGTGACTTGGGCTGGATGTGCACCAACTCGTGGCGCTTCGGGCAGCGGCACCTGCCGGTCGGCGGCTTCGGCCATTACGAGGACCTGTTCGCCGGTTACGAGAGCGTGGCCGGCCACCCAGTCGATCGGGATCGCGTGCAGTACTGGGAGGTGTTCGGCTCATTCTGGTGGGCGGTGGGCTGCCTGTCGATGGCGGACCGCTACCGCATGGGCTCCGACGCCACCGTCGAGCGACCAGGAATCGGTCGCCGCAGCTCAGAATGCCAGCTCGACTGCGTCAACCTGATCATCCCGGGACCCGCGAAATTCCAACCCGCCGTGCGTGAGCTGGGCCTGCTTGAGCCTGATTTCGGTCGGCGGCCTCGGGGACCGTCGCCGCTCGGCGGCAGTGAGACCAGTGCCCAGGCGCACGCCGCCGCGGGGGACATGCCCCGCGTGGACGAGCTGCTCGAGAGCGTGCGCGACTTCCTGCATGGCGAGGTCCGCCAGTCCACCGAGGGACGCACGAACTTCCTGGCGCTCGTGGCAGGCAACTCCCTCGACATCGTGTTGCGAGAACGCCTGATCGGGCCGCAGCTGCATCGCTACGAGCTGGAGCGGCTCACAGCGCTGGTCGGCGACAGCGATTCGATGGTCAGCGACCGCGCCGCTCCGGATGCACAGATCGCCGAGCAGGTCACGGAGTTGCGGTGGCGTCTCGTGCACGCACTGCGCGACGGTTCCATGCCGCTCGACGAGCCCGGCCTCGCCGACTACCTGCGCACCTCCGTCGCCCACCAGGTAGCGATCGACCAGCCCAAGTACTCAGCGTTCCGCCACATCGCCACCCTGTGACCGGCGAGTACAACGCGGGCAGTTAGCGCCAGAGGGCCAGCAGCACTAAGACTCGGCGGCTGCTTTGATGGCGGCGAGCGTCGCTGCCATACCCGCACGCACGACGTCGGCCCTGGCCGCCAACTGCTCGGCGCTCAGCGGCTGGAGCGTGGGTGGCAGGCTGAGCACATCCCAGATCTCCGTCAGCGATGTACCGCCCGTGCCATTGGGCGCCATGCGGTAGGTCCAGCGCACATAGGGGCCTTCGGGGTCCTGCGGGCGGGTCACCCACTCGAAGCACTCCGACGGCTGGGCCACGGTGACCGTGCAGGGCACGCTCCACTCGCGGTCGCCGATTCGGTTGTGCCCTTCGAACGTCGAGCCTTCAGCACCGGGTGTGTCGCTCGTCCAGTCCGCCCCGGCATTCTCTGGGCTCCACTCCCCCATCCGGGGTACGTCGGACACCAAGGTATAGACGGCATCGGGTGTGGCCGCGATGTCGACGCTTGCTTCGTGCTGCATTCCATGAACGGTCATGAGCGAAACCGTAGTTTCGCCCGCCTGCGCGGGAGCAGCCCCGGCTACGGCCCTGACAGGGCACCGCGATGCGGCCCGCTGCGCCATACCATTGCGGCGACCGCGGCGGGCCACTAAGCCGCGCTCAGGCACCGATCCCGAGAGCCACGGGTACGAGGAGCACACATGGGTGAGATCCCGCGAACCGAGGACCGTCGCAGCCCGATCCGACGGTTGGGGCGAACGGTCGAGCCGATTCACACAGTCGCCTACTACTCGCCTGAGATCTACGGCTTCAACGACGACGGGTTCAAGGGCTGGTGGCATGCCTACTTCGCGTACCGCTCGGCCCCCATGGGCAGGGTGAGCGCTGCGACCGTGACGTCGGTGTTCTACAACTTCGCCCCACGCATGGTGGAACGGGCGGTGCCGAGCTGCTGGGACATCATGGACCCTGACGCCGTCCGTGCCCGCCAGCTAGAGCTCACCACTGCGGCGATGCAACGGGCCTTGGGCGAGTACCCGGATCAGGGCGAGATTGCCGCGGCAGCGTCCGCGCTGCGGAGCTTCGCGGGCATTCTGCCGATCGGGGCACGACCGCTGTACGCAGGGTGGGCTTCGGAGCCGTGGCCGGGCGACAGCACAGGCGGCGGTGATGTCATGGATCTCTGGCACGGCTGCACGCTGCTGCGAGAGTTCCGTTTCGACGGCCACAACATCGCGCTCGCCTCCGGCGATCTCGATCCGGTTGAGTGCCACGTGATGATGACCACTGGCGGTCATGGCAACGGCGCCACGATCCAGAAGATCCGGGGCTGGAACGCCGACGAATGGGATGCCGCCTGCCAACGACTTATCGATCGCTGCTGGACCACGGCTGACGGTGAGCAAACTCCCGAAGGCAACGCTGCACGCCGGGCGGTCGAGCACGACACGGACCGGCTGTCATTGGCCGCGGCCGATGCCTTGCCTCCAAACGATCTCGAGGTCCTGCTGGGACAGCTAGAGCGCATCATGGGCTACCTGGTCGAGACTGGCATCGTGGCGGGCGTCTGGCCGCCTCCGCACGTCACCGTCGACGCCTGAGGACCTGTGCCTGACCCCCTCGGGCCCTCCAGCTCAGCCGCCCCTACCAGCGAGTCCGCGAGCGGCGGCAGTCGCGACTTCATTCGAGACCAAGTCGAGGCGGACTTGGAGTCGGAGCGTTTCGCAGACAGGGTCCAGACCCGCTTTCCGCCGGAGCCGAACGGGTATCTCCACGTCGGGCACGCCAAGGCGATTTGCTTGGACTTCACAGTGGCCTCCGAGTTCGGCGGCCGCTGCTTTCTGCGTTTTGACGACACGAACCCCGCAACGGAGAGTCCCGAGTACGTCGAGGCCATCGTCGACGACGTGAGGTGGCTGGGCTTCGAACCTGATGAGATCCGATTCGCCTC